>BEHT01000029.1 GCA_002898575.1 bacterium HR17 | reverse complement strand
AAGATGGCTTGTCTTATCTCGCTATCTTGCTCAACACTAAGTTTCTGAACCCACAAAGGTATGGCAGCGATACCGATGTTCAGGAGTTTCTGATACATCGCTTGTGCTTGTTTGGTGTCGCCTTGCTGCCTATATGTTAGCCATTTAGCGTAACCATGTGTAAACCATTGTGGCGTTCGCTTCTCCCCCTCAAGCCACCACATCAAATGGACTCTGTAAGGATTAGGAAGATAAGGTTCAACAATTTCAGGGAATTCCTCAGTAGTAAAGTAGGATTTTTGAGAAACCCGCTTTAATGCAATCTCATGCGGTTGGAACTTACTAATCGCAGGAATAGCCCCAGTTAACCCATCCCAAGTTTCAGGATACACTTTAACTAACCACCACTTGCCTTCTTGTGAAAGGACAATCAAATAAGGTAAAGCCTGAGGACCCAATGGAACTAAATATTTTCTTTGAGCTGCTATTATCTTCCTTAAAAGCTTCTTGTCCATTATAGAACTAAATCCCTTCTCGTCAAAAATAGAGGCTATCTCCATGTCACACTTAGCATAGGCTTGAAGGAAAGAATTCTTAAAGGCTTGAATCGTCCATGGTTGTCCATCTTGTCCCCCGAGCACAGTAAGTACAGAGATAGTTACCACCACAAGCAGTATACACGCAGTGAATACCATTATCCTTCCTTGGTCTATATTCATAACTTTCGGCACCTCCTGTCATCTATGGGTTTCTTCGCTTATAGTATCGGAAAGGCGTGCCGTAATCACCCCCACTCAATTGGTCACGACGGTGTTCTATCCTCTCCCACCCGCCACACTTGCTTTCAAACATTATCCATCGTCCAAGTCCACAATTACATAACCTCCGGCGCGCTGCGTGTGTTATACCTTCTGGATTGATCGTACTAACTTGGGATGGGTCTCGGTAGAGTAGAATATCTGCATCAGCAATATTCGTTGTGCGTACATATCCAAAATGTTGGTAGAATGCGTCAAAATCGGTTGACTCTAACGTTCCATCATTATCGCCCCAGACAGAATCCACTTCCCAGTCAATCCATTGATTTGTAACCCCAATAGACCAAGCAAAGCAATTGTAAGTAGGGGTGGCCTCTCCTGTAATACTCCATTCGCAGCGCACCAAATTAGGAAACGCATTTTCAAAGCGCTGTCTTTGCCCATTATCTGTCCTCGGTTGATTACCACAATCTGCCGCAATGAAAGTGTATTTGACTTTATCTGAGCCAACCACCTGCCATTGTCCTCCTACTTGCTTCTTATACTCTACCTCCAACCAGCACTTGCTATTATACTCCATTCCCTCAACCCACAGGTTCTCTTTGATTTGACCGAATGCCTGCCTTTGAACAGGATCGGATAAATCCCATTCCTTTTCCTGAACAGTGACCAAGACATCGTTTCCTGCCCCCTTCTCGGGGTTCTTCCAAACCCTCATATGCCTACTACCTGAAATGAGAGTAACCCTTAAGACCACTTTCCCTTCATTAGGCAATCTTCCTAACTGCCTTCCAAAGAATATCTTTGCTCTCTTCAGGTCGTCCTCTCCAGTTACAGGACCATGAGTTTCATTTGCGATGTAATCTCCACCTGGATGCTTGGGTGCGCCATCGTTGTTATCACTGTCGTTATCGTTATCTAGGTTGAAGTGGACGAAAGCGCCTGGATTTTCTTCTTCAGTTTCAGGGACAGGAGATTTGAATAAGTCGGTAGCAACAAGGTTAATCACCGCTGAAGATTCTGTTGCATTCATCTCTAACGCTGGTTTGACTTGATGGTCTTTGTGTAAGTTTGCATGGTTGTCCCAGACACGAAGCACAAAATAGTATGTCCCCGCCTTTTGCATCAAAGATACTGGAACTGGCACTAAAACTCCATACCTTTCCCCTCCCAAACTCGCTATCAATCTATCGTTAACTTTTGCATCCATGCAACACAACTGTTCACTTCACTCCTTTTTCCATCACTACTGCTGACGCCATGCGGGGATGTCTATGACATAAACACCATCCAAACAGGCAGCAAACAGTTTGTCACCTATCACTACCACTGAGGTGCAAGCAGTTGGGCTTAACTCTAATGTCCGAACCAACTTCTTTTGTGCAATGTCTATCGCTGCCACTCTTCCCCTCTCTCTGCTGTCACGAAGCGCCACATAAACTTCCTTCTCATCTGAAGCCATCGCTATACTAAACGAAAAATTTGCTAGACCAAAGTCAACTGGTACGTCCAATGGCTCACCCCACGACTCAAATTGGTCATTCACAGTGTTTACTACCAATAACCCTCTTCCGTATACACAGCAGAACAACCGCTTCCCATCTCTTGTGAATTTCATGTCCCATATAGGGCAATCACTATTATAGGTCATAGTCTTAATCAAATCCAAAGTCGCAGTAGAGAAAACCCTTATCTCCGGTGACTTACCGTACTCTGGTCCTACACTGACATAGAGTTTTCCTTCACTGGAGCTAAGCGAAAGGGTGCCTATTGGGGAGATCTCTAAGAATTTCTTTAGTTGACGAGTTTGGACATCTATCACATAAATGCCAGTGTAGCGTTCTTCTCCCCACTCATCCCAATGGGTGGGTCTAAGAGCATAAGCAGTGTTAGATTGACTATCCAGCACCCAATAGTCATAGTCTTGAGTAAGCCACGAATCAACACGCTGTTCTCTTTGTGCCGAGATAGCAACGGCGCGCCATTGCCTAGTCGTAAATTCTTCCTCCACCTGTTCAGTATTAGGATTGATGCGAGCTACATAAAAAGGCGCCACAGGGTAAAGGTTTATCTTACCTGTGATGTCTACCTTGTTGCCATATCTGTCTATAACGAAGAGCTGACCCTGGTAAGCATCCACAAACCACCAATGTTGCCCTGCCGGGAGACCGTTGATTTTACGAACGAAGGAAGTAGCTTGCCCGATTGCTCGTCGGACAATCCACCATCCACCCACGACTATCATGCAAATCAAACAAAGCAAGCCGACCCACTTTCGCATATTTACTCACCTCACCAATTGAAAGGTCCTTCTACCTTGTCTTTGAAGGGCCATCGGCGTATTCTAACTTTCCAATACTGATTGGCGTTATAGGCAATACCTTTGGACTTATTCTTTAGGTTCGCTTCCAGCCAAGCATCAAGGATGCGATCACCAGTTCTTGCAGGTGGCTGCATAGTTGTGACAAATGCTGTAAAGTCATTAGCAATCCTCACAGACGCCCCTCCAGCATCTGATGGTGCCGATGCATAGTAGCCGCATAATCCCTTCAGGATTCCCATCTTAAGCGTCGCATTGCCCCAAGCAAAGCCGTTTGTAGGGTCTGGATGCAAAACTGCGCATCTAGCAATGATAAAGTAATCTAAATCCTCATGCCAGTTAACTGATGGAACTATATCCGATACGAGAACGGGGGTCTTGTCCCAGCAGGAAAGCAACCCCCCACTTGCACTACTCCCATGCCCGCTGTAATACAAGATGTCCGATTGGTTTTTGACAGGCAACTCATGACTCACCGATTGATTGTGAGGGTCATAAACCTTCATCTTCTCTACCCCCGCTGCTTGGAGGAAACGAAGAAGTGTCGGCAAGGTCGGCGTTGTCATCTCCCAATTCCTATCCCTCGCCCTCCCTCTCTTCTGATGACCTGTTAATCCTGTCTCTATCGCTTCGGAGTCTTGGTAATTTGAACCAGCCGTAGTAGCATGGTCGTAAGTCGTAACTTCTGGAGTGTTGTCTCCACTCATATGCACTTGGATTTGAACATCGTCTATGTTTTGAGCGGGAGGGTCAACCATCTTTATCTCCTGTCCGTAAGGTTTTCGGAAGTGATAGCCGTTCCCTTGAGGACATGCTCCACTGTAGTGAAGGGTGACTTTTATGCCTTTTGGATTGGTTATGGATGCTTTTAGCATGACAGTTACCTTTGCGTTGGGAGGGGGCGGGCTTAGAGAGGCGGCATGGGCAAGGATGAAAAGGGTATTGTCTTTTGGCTGTTGCCGCAAGATGGTAAATTCTCCTGGTTGAGGGTTACTGGGGTTGTTGCCGTTCCATCTGAGTTTCTCTTGGTCTTCGTAGGGGTTACCGTTACCGTTGAGGTCATAGTAGAAGCCGACATCTGTAATTTGCCATTTTCGCCATTCTGCGTTCATCTCCAGCGCTGGTTTGACTTGATGGTCTTTGTGTAAGTTTGCATGGTTGTCCCAGACACGAAAAACAATGGGTATTTTTCAATGGCTGAACCATACCCCTCGCCAAAATATCTTGACCTTCCCTTTATTTTCTTGCCACCATTGCCTTAGCGTTCCCATTGCTTGCTTCCCACCTTCGCCTTTCCGCAATGGATTATCAGGGTCATTGGGACTCAAATCACCATACCGGTAACCTTTCGGCAATTGGCGTCCCACTAACTTTTGTAATTGTTCCAATGCTTGTAGGCGCACTTCCATTACAGGATGACCGACGAATTCAATTAATGCTTCAATCGCTCGTTCATCAGCTATCCTGCTAACGGCGGAGACCGCTCTTCTTATAAAGGCAACGGCTAAGGTTCTCCAGGGTTCCTTCTCCGGCGGTTTTTGCCAGGCTATCTGAATAAAGACATCCAACATGCTGACATGGGGGTATTTGCTCAGTTGCAGTAGCAAAATGTCTCGCTTATCCATAGCTTGCCTCGGGTCTTTTAGAAACTTCAAGCAATCCCTAACCAGTTCCTCCTCTTCTTTGGCAAGTTGACGGTGACTGAAACTGACAGGATCTTTACGAAGTTGCTCTGAGATCGCATCTTGACGGACACCCCAAATCTTTTGCATTCGTTCAATCAACTTCTCCAAGGGCTCAACTTGCTGTTGCACCGCCCCTTGTGCCGGTGCTACCTGCGCCTGTTCTTGAGTCGCCAGCCTTGTTGAGGTAAATGCCATCCAATTGAAAGTAAAACCAAAAGTTAGAAAGACAACGCATCGTTTTACCATCTCCGGCACCTCCTTTAAGGTTTATCTATTCCGCGAATGGCATGAATGTGCTCCGGCTTCCATAGCCAGGGTCGCTGCTCTAACATTTCTTCTTCCCGATCATCGGTATTGCCACCTCTTGGGGCATGCGCCCACATTAGATCTCTCGGCTTCGGGTCATAACTATGCACATCACCAAGAAACTGATGACCGATCTCATGAGCGATGGTTCCAGAATAGATACTGTAAATATTCATTTGCCTGCGAGTATTTGGATCTTGAAGACGCCTTTGCATACACATATCCCGGATTTGCTCATAGGAGACGAACGAGCAATCAGGTTCAGCGATTTCTGTCAGTCCGTTCATGCAAATTTCCGCTACTATCGTTCCATCAGCATTTTGCCGGACATCAGGGTCGTTATCACGGTCATCTTTGTCAGGATCAAGAGGCGCAGGGTCATTAGGGTCATCTTCTTCCTCAATAGGGCTAAAGAACTCGGGATGGAGACTTACTAAGCCAATCTCGTAAATACCAACGACTTGAGTAACCCAAAAATCTATTGCCTCCAAATTACGGCTTTGACGGCGGTTGCGGCAGTAGTTAACAATATCGTCATCTCCTTGCCCCCCAGCTTTAAATACATATTTCCAATCGGTATCAGATTCACTGTAACCTGCCCCCACCTTAAAGACTTCCACATAGGCGTCTTTCATTGCCTCTGTCAATGCATCAAGGGGTGGGTCTGGGATGTCCACTGTTGTTAAGTCGTCTTCACCTAACTGAATTCCAGCAGGCGGCGAACCCATAGAATCCACCTCCACCCATAACCTTCTCCAGACCGTCAAAACGGGAGATGCTTTCGTCTTTGCCGGTCTCGTCGTGTCATCGTTAACTTTCCCCACCCACTTCGTCACCTTACCTTGGGTGTCTTTCCTAACGAACCAAATACTTCCATCTCTGACCCTTTTTCTCGGAGCAAGACTGACCAATTGGTTTTGGTCTACCGTTGCTGCGATTCGGAAGTTATCTCCAGGTTGCATCGTTACTTCAAAGATGATTTTAGCAATACCCCCTTCTCCTGTAAGCACATTAACGGTTCGTTCGTCAATGAACACGACCG
Source organism: bacterium HR17 (assembly GCA_002898575.1). Classification (NCBI taxonomy): domain Bacteria; phylum Candidatus Fervidibacterota; class Fervidibacteria; order Fervidibacterales; family Fervidibacteraceae; genus Fervidibacter; species Candidatus Fervidibacter japonicus. Next base: position 42,653 of record BEHT01000029.1, on the reverse strand, counting down.
GCGTATCCACTGCTCCGATAAATCGTCCTGTCTTAGGAGTGCCCCGATTATCCCCTTCATCACTATCATTGGGCAGGTCTAGATTTGCACTGTCTTTCGGGTCAATAATAGCGTTCGGGTCATATTGGTCATGTGGCGAGGATGGATCATCCACATCGAAAGAACGCAGCCAAACTTGTTTGTCTTTAAGTGGCGGGTCTATTTGGATTTTTAATAAGACCTGACGGCGGGTTGACTGATGTGGATCGTTAGGGCTTTGTCGGTCGGGGAAGATACGTTGCCAGTGAGCAAGAGGGGAGTGTAGACGGGAGGGTCGGTCTGCCTCCAGCGAGCCACCTTCACCGTTAGCAAACGCTTCCCAAGTGACCAACTTAATACGATAAGGGATATTCTCATTAGCATTCATCTCCAGCGCTGGTTTGACTTGATGGTCTTTGTGCAAATAGGCATGGTTGTCAACAACACTTCACTCAATGTGTTAGCGCCTTCAAAGAATGAACACTTTTCCTCAAATCTATCTTCTCCTGCACCTTCTCCCAATAATCCCTATAATTTTCTGCCATGCTCTTTTTCGAGTCTATCAAATGTATGGGAAGTCCAAGGAGGCGTCTCAACATCTCTTCAGCCGCTCCATAGACCTCCCGTGCTCTCTTGTCTTTGGGGTTTTGCTTCAATGTCTTCTCAGCCTCATCCAGAATCCCTATCAGAGCCTCAATTGCTTGCTCGTCAGGAATACGGGCTATCGCCCAAACAGCTGCCGCACAAATGTCTTTATTCTCCTGCTGGTCTCTCGCTATTTTCTCAAGCACTGGGATAACCGCTACATGCCCTATTATATCTCCTAAAGCACGAATTGCATTCTTTCGGTCTAATGACCAGCCCTTAAGCGAAATGGCATCTGTTATCCACTTCACCATTTTCTCGGCTTCCTCAGGAGTTAAAGGGCGGCGGGCAGGTTTCACCACTTCATCAATTGAAGGTGGGCTCCACGCCTCTCGTTGTTTTTGTTGTTCTGTCCAGCCAATGGCTGCCAGACCCATAGCCAAGCCTGCCAGTAAACACATTCCTGCCAGTTGCCTCGTCATAATTGTTCCCTCCTTTTCCGTCTTCCACATCGTTCTAACTGATGGCTTCTTTACTGGAAACTGAACTCCTCCCAAGTTTCCCACTTGACTTTAATCTTTTCTCCCTCCCTTTGCCACCATGCCTTTAAGTCTGTAACTACTTTGCGTCTTTGTTCCTCATCGTCTAATGTCAGAACATTAAACCCTCTACTTCGCCGATACTTTTCAGGCATTTCTCTCCCAACTAAACGATAAAGCCTCATTAATGCTTCTAATCGCACTGACCTGTTAGGATGCCCCACCAATTCTATCAAAACCCCTATCACCTGCTTATCCGCAATAAAACTTAAACTGATTACCGCCCACACCGAGATTCCTGAACGATGGTCTTTATAAGACAACGGCGCCTGCCAAGCAATTTCTTTTAATCCTTCTATCATGCTGACATGTCCCATTATCCCAAGGGTTATTACAATATTTTCCCGCTCAACCCAATCGTTCTTTGGATTTTTAGCAAATGCCAAAGCTTTTTGAATATAGGCTTGTTCATCAGGCGAAAGAGGGCGATGACTAAAAACTTCTGAGTTAGCACGAATCTTTTCCCAACTCCATTTCTTTTGTAGTTCCTCCCTAACCCTTCGCCCTTCTTGACGCAATACCTCATAATCAATGACTTCTTGCTTCGGCTGCTCCTGTCCCACTGTCATAGCGATAATCATGGCAGTTAAGCTTAGTAACGCCCACATATACTTCACTTGCAACATGACATCGTCCCTCCTTTTTAATCTCCAGGATATTTTCTTTCGCGTATCCGGGCTATATCTGATTTTTTCCACTTCATCGGCACATCCTTTAGTTTAGCCTCAAAACTGTCGTCAGAAAACACATGAACAGGCCACATCAAATCCTGTGGGTCAATATCACGACTGTGATCTAAGAAAAACAGATGCCCAATCTCATGGGCAACAACACAGGACAGAGCATGTATCCGTTGGTCACGAGTGAAGTTATGTTGGACTGCTACATCCCGTAATTCCTCCATAGCTACTAAAGCATGTTGAGCATATTGTGTGGTGGTAAAGGGAAAACTTTCCCCTATAGAAGCAGGTTCTTGGTTAGGGTCATTATCCCAATCGGTAGGGAAGTCGTCTTTATCATCAAAAATGTAGGGTGATCGCTCATCTTGAACCTCATCCCCTAATTCATAAATCCCAATGACATAGACAGCCCAGAAATCTGGATGATTAGTGCTCTGCCGGAAGGATTGGCAATAATCCCTACGAGCTAAGCGACCTGCAAAAGCATGAATCCAGGTTGTGCTTGGCTGATTCCATTCTTTAGGCTGTATCTTTAAGGTTTGGACATAGGCTTCCAACATCGCCTTTTCTAAAGCTGTTAAGACAGGATCGGGAACATCACGGCTTGGATCATTCTCCCAGAAATTAGGTCTATCATCAGGGTCAGCGAAGAGAAAAGGACCTTCACCCATAGAATCCACCTCTACATGTAGCCTTCTCCAAACCGTTAACAATTCTGTCGCCCTTGCAACAGGAATTATGTCTGGCTCATTTCCCTCAGGCACTCTCTTGTTATCGCTCGTCCATACTCTCAATGCCTGCTCCTGTGTCCCCTCTTTGATGTGCAATCCATTTCGCACCACCTCTTCAAATGCCCCTGCAACCTTGAAGTTATTGCCAGGTTGACGAGACAAAATCACAATCGCTTCTGCCATCCCATATCCTTTCTCATTCAAATTCACGATAACCTGATGGTCTGTGCTTTTGCTGGTTTCAAAGATGCCTGAGGAAGGAATCCCTGTCCCATCACTTCGGTTATCTCCTATCCTTCGGATGAAACTTATCCCACCTTCTGGATTTTGAACAATTTCATCGTTGCTGTCAATAGGCAACTCTTCTTCGGTGTCAGGTGCGCTTGGGTCATCAGGGTCAAAGAGACGAAGATAGACAGTTTTTGTTGTGTTGGGTTCGTCCCAAACTTGGACGATAACTTTTGCTTTTCGGTAAGCATCACGGTCATCGTTTGGTGGCAATTGGTCGGGAGGGACAGGTAGGTCAGGGAAGAGACGCTTCCCAAGGGCTGATTGGGGTTTACCGTTGCCGGGATTTATGCCGAACTGTTGTCCTTGTCTCATTGGTGCCCAAGAGAGGAGTAAGGTTGGCGTTTTCCATTTTGCGCTCATCTCCAGCGCTGGTTTGACTTGATGGTCTTTGTGTAAGTTTGCATGGTTGTCCCAGACACGAAGCACGAAATAGTATGTCCCTGCCTTCTGCATCAAAGATACTGGAACTGGCACTAAAACTCCATGCCTTACACCTTCCAAACTCGCTACCAATCCATCATTTGCGTTGTGCTCCAAACACAGCAAACTTTGCAAATCCCATGTTTTCACTGGCTCCAAATCTGGGTCATACAAGATAATCTCACCTTTTGATGCATTGACTGGATCCGGTCCATCTTCATCTGTCAATCCATCTCTATCATTGTCTATCCCATCTGGTGGATCTTCATCCCATCCTAAGGGATCTTCGTCCACCAATCCATCATTATCGTCGTCCCTACCGTCAATCCAATCCTCCTTTATCCATCCATCTCCGTCCCGATCTATCAACGCATCTCCATCGTTGTCATACTGTGCTGATTGACACTTAAGCACATACCAACGGATAAAGTAAATGTGTTCGTCGTCATGCTCTTCCTCTGTCCCTTTGTCATCGTAGCCGTAGTATTCAGTCTCAAAAATTTGCTGTCCATTTCCGTCGGTTGCTCTTTCTATCGTCATGTATGGACTGACCTTCCTATCTTCATCTATATCGGAGAAAAATTGAGGTAGCCAAAATTGAATGTCGTAAGCGTAAAGTCCTCGCTCGGCATAGTTAAGTCCTTCTCCCCCATCCATTGTTCCATCCCAAACTACAGGGATATTTTGGTTCGTGTTCCCTTCCACCCAAATCTCCTTGACAGGTCTTTCGTTGTTGCTCCTACCTGCTCTGTAAATTCTCACAACCGCTGTAATGTTCCCACTCTGCAAACTTTCAACCTTAAAAATCACTGTCCGCCTTGATTCATCTGGTGGATTGTCTGGATCCCAAGCAAGCAAGGGTGGACTGTTTTCGGAAACTTTCAATACAGCGTTTCTTGCTGTCCCTGTTATGCTCACCTCTCCTGTTACCATCTGTGGAGGTTCCCATGGCGGAGTGTATCTTGCAAGAGTGTAGTTTATCACCACCGTCACATTCCCATGATGAAACCTCGTCCATGTTAAATCTCCTGGTCCTACTGTTGAAGTAAAGAGAGCTTCCTGTCCAGGGATGAAGGAAGGTCTACAGTAAGCCCCTGAGGTTCCAGAGTTTCGTCCAGGATGTGATAAACCTACCTGCCTTGGATGTCCATCCCCCAAGACCTTGATGAAGTTGATCCAAAAATACGGGTAAAACTCACCTTGAATGTTTTGCTTTATGTAAAACTCAACTTGTGCACCGCCACCGATTTCTCCTCCCTGAGAACACGCCACTCCGTTAGAGCCCGCATTCAGGTTAGGACACCAAGCAAATGAAATGTGTGTGGAGTAGTTGGCAGAAGTTACTTGTGCTAAATTGCCGTCCATTACAACTTGAGTTTGAACCTCCGGATTCGTTTTCGCTTTTACCGTCACTACCTTCCTTTGTCCTTTCTTTAGCACTTCAGAACAAACCCTTGAAAGTGCCACGCCAGTTTCATCTGTCAACGCTTGTGGGACTAAAAGTTTACCTCCATCGGCAGAAAACCTGACCGTCTTGCCGGGTAATGGGTTCCCTTTCTCATCGGTAACTTTCGCGACGATGAAGGCGGTGCTTTTTCCGTCGGCAGGTAAGACATCAGGGTAAGCGCCAACGGTGATGACCATCCCGTTCCCTTTTGCCGTGCTCTTTGGGTTCTTTTTGGCGTTAGATAACGCTTTGGCAGCAATTTCTTGCTCAAAAACTTTCCTTGCTGTTTTCGGGTCTTTCGCTATCGCCTTTTGAGCAGTTGCCTTCTCAGGGGCAAGGTTCTTGGAAGAAGCGTGAGTCGTTGAGGTTGACGGTGTTAGGCGTCCTTTCGTTGAGGTTGCTTCTCCCTCTGAAGGCGATTTCCCTGTCTGTCCTGAGGAAGTTTCCGCTTTTTCCCCTGTTTCTTTCAACGTCTCAGGAGGCGGCAGAGAGGCGGAAAGGGTCAATTGGTCAAAAGGGGAAAGGGAGGAAAGGGAAGGGTCAACAGGGTCAAAGAAGGCTTGGGAGAGGAGGGAAACGGTGAAATTGGGAAGGTGAGAATCGGAGATTTGGGAGAGGTCAAGGGAGCCGAAAAAGAGCCAGACAAGGTTGCCCGTTTGAAGGTCTGTGAAGGGCTCTTCCGCAAGGGGAGAGACAGGTATGAAGACATCGTCGGCGAAGACGAAGATGTCAGAGAGTTGATAGCGGTCGGAAAGTTCTGAGGGCAAGGTGACAGCAACGAGGATGGGGACAACGGGTTCTGTGACCGTTTGGTCGGGAAGGAGGAAGAGGACGATAGGGGAGGGAACAGGGGAGTCAGACTGAGTTTGAGCGAAAGTTCGGATGAGGAGCGGGGAGAGAGCGAGCATGGTCAAAATCGCCCCTGTCAGGCAAAGGTTTACTGAGAGAGAGAGAGTTGCTTTAGCGTTCGCCCTCGCATCAGCAACTCACCCTACCTTTTGTGAACGAACACCGAAGCCGCTCTCATGGTAGCACATGGGGGAAGGCGTGTCAATACTGATTTTGTCGTTGGCTTTTGGTCTTGGTGCTGTGTGTGATCGCCAATCGGTCTTGTGGCGTTTTGGGGTAGTTAACTTTATGAGAGGGGCGATCACGGATGCGACTGTGCAACAAGGTGGCTCTGATTGTCGGAGCAGGCGGTCCGATGGGGACAGCGGTCGCCACGCTGTTTGCGCAGGAAGGAGCGAAAGTCATTTTGGCGGCGCGCCGACCGGAACCGCTGCAAGAGTTGGCACAACGCATCGCGCGAACCGGCGGCGAAGCGACCTTTGTGACGGGCGATGCGTTGACACTTGACGGCGCGCAACGGATGGTCGCTTATGCCCTTGACCGTTACGGGCGGCTGGACATCCTTTACCACAATGTCGGCGATTACGCTTTCGGCGACAAACCGCTGGCGGAGACGGACGACAGCGAATGGCGCTACCTCGTGGATGTCAACCTCAACAGCGCTTTCTTTCCGTGTCGTTTCGCCGTCCCGGCATTGCGACAGAGCGGTGGGGGCGTCATCGTGTTAGTGTCGGCGGCGCTGACGGTGCGGCAAAACGCCCATGCAGGTTACGCCGCCGCCAAAGCGGGGCTGATTGGCTTAACTCACAACCTCGCCCGGGCTCTTAAGCCCTTCAACATCCGCGTCCATTGCCTTTGCCCGGCGGGCATCGGGCAACTCAAAAGTAGCGGCTGCATCGGGTTGCCGACACCCAATTTGAACCGTTCGGGTGAGCCTGAAGATGTGGCGTATGCCGCTTTATTTCTTTGCTCCGATGAAGCGGCGTGGCTGACGGGTGTCGTGCTGGACATCGACGGTGGCGCGCGGTTGTTCGCGTGAAGATTTCAACGGGCGACGCGCCCCAGCGACATGCCACCGTCTACAAGCAGCGTTTGCCCTGTCACGAAGTTCGCCCAGTCGCTGACGAAAAACTCCACGACCTTCGCGATGTCGTCAGGTTCAGCAAAGCGTTCCAGCAGACCTTTAGGCTTGATGTGCTCTTCAGACAACCCCCGTTGGCGCAAAGTCGCCAGAAAACGCCCTGTTAGCGTGTTGCCGGGGGCGACAGCGTTGACGGTGATACCGTAAGGGCGCAACATCGCTGCGAGGCAACGGGTGAACTGCACGACGCCCGCTTTGGCGGTCGCATAAGCGATTTCGCGGGGAACGCCGACGAAGGCAGCGATAGACGCGATGTTGACAATCTTGCCTGCACGCTGCTCCATCATCACGGGCACGACAGCACGGCACATGTAAATCGCTGTCAGCAAGTTGCGGTGGATGACGGCGTGCAAGTCGGGGTCAGCGATGAACAGGTCATTGGGCTCTGGCTTTTCGTCTGTCGCTCCGATATCGCCACCTGCGTTATTGACCAGAATGTCAATGCGCCCGAAGGTTGTCACCGTCGTTTCTGCGATGCGCTGGCAATTGCCGGGCACTGTCAAGTCGCCGAACAGGGCGAGGGCACGGCGCCCTTTTGCCCGCACATGCTCAGCGACTTCCTCAAGGCTGTGGCTTTCGCCGAACTTGCTCGGCGCCTGTTCATTTTCGTCGTGGACGACGACATCTGCCCCTGCGCTTGCCAACCGCAGCGCAATCGCTTTACCGATGCCGCGTCCTGAACCCGTGACGATAGCGACTTTACCCCGCAAATGGTCACCCACCATCTTTCACCCCTCCGAGCGTCGCAGCAGGGTTTGTGCGAACGCTACGCTTTGGGCAAACTCGTCCAACTCAACGGCGCGTTGCATTGCTCCATCGGCACCGCGCTCATGGGGTGTGCGCCAATCGCCTGTCAACGCTCGTCGCTCTATCAGCGCCAGCGCTTCCGCTGCTTGCTTCCGATGGTCAGCGGGAAAACTTTGCCACCATGCCGCGGTGCGCCACCGGATATGCCGCGCCGTCACCGCACCCAATTCAATGTGCAGCGGCAGGTCGTCGCTTCGTTGCGCTGCCAATGCACGCAAAATGCCCGCGAAATCCACGATGCCCGCGCCCAGTGGGCAGCGCTTTAGGCAAAACCCTTCCATCGTTTGAAAGGCTTGGTAGTCCTTCAAGTGGACATCGCGCACCCACGGGGCAACGGTCTTCGCGAAAGTGACGGGATGTTGCAGCACTGCCAACGGGTTGCCCGTGTCCAAACACACACCGACCAACGGGCTGCCTGCTTGCTCGCACAGCCAGACCAACTCTTCCGCTGTCGCATCCTGATGGTTTTCCAGCGCCAACGCGACGCCGTAGCGCTCTAACAGCGGGGCAATTTCTCGCAAGCGGTGAGCGCATCGCTGCAAATGCGCGTGCCAATTGCCGCCGTCTACTTTGTAGCGCTCGCCTTCCAACACGCCGCTGAGCACCAACCGCACGACCGATGCGCCGACGGCGTGAGTGGTTTGGAGCAATGCGACGATGTCTGTCCGCAAAAGTTGTCCGCCGGCGACGACACACCGCAGCCCCCACTTTTCCAACTGCCGTCGGGTGTGAGGCGCTGCGCCGAGCAACTTCACATCGGCTTCCACACTTTGCAACCCGAAACGATGCGCCAACGCCAACAAGTCATCCATCGTTGGCGGTCGAGCGGCGGCGAAGCTGAAGACGCAAACGCCCAACCGAAAAGCCACGCGGTTTCACCCCCTCCCCACCAACGCCGTCAGCGTCGCAGCGAGTTGGTGGGGGAGTGCATCGCGGTTTTCCCGCGTCACCGTCACGATCTCCACATCAGAGCGTTGACGCACTTTGTCCAGAAACGACAGACGACTTTGCTGGATGGCGCCCAAGACGGGGCGTGGGCTGTCCAAGCACGCCCAAACGACTTCAGCAAAAGCGGGATGGCACAGTTCCATCTTAGCGATTTCGTCCACGACGATTAAGTCCGCCTCCTGCAACGCTCGTTGCAAAGTGGGGACGATGACTCGCGCGATAGCGTCGGTGTCCACGCCGTAGCGTCCGATCTGGTACGGTGACGCCATGCCCTTGCGGGCGAGCCATGCCCGTTGTCCGTCCAGCGTGACGATTTGAAACCCCACTCGCTCCCCATGTTCGCGCACCTCTTCGGTAAAAAACCCGATGACTCGCCACGCTGGCGGTAAAAGATTGAGCGTGCGCTGAACGACCGTCGTTTTGCCGATACCTGGCGTTCCCGTCAGCAACCAGTTTTTGCGCGCCACACCCCATCACTTGCCTTTGTCGTTCACGGGCACCGTGTCGCCAGGTTGAAACGGCGGCGTGAAGAGCACCAATGCCACCGACGGTGCGCGGTCTGTGTTGGTAAAAAAATGCGGCACACCTTTGGGCACAAACACGATATCGCCTACCCGCACCGTTTCCGTGCGGTCGCCGACGGTCATTTTCCCTTGTCCGCGCAGCACGATGACCAGCAAATCGCTTTTGGCGTGCCGATGGGGCAGTTCCTGCGTGCGCACCGCGACCGCCATCAGTGTCGCATGCTCCGTTTGCCCCAACAACGACCGCGCTATCCCTTGCCCATCGGGCACTTGCAACCGTGCCGCAATTTCCGTGCCCGTCGCGAGGGTCGTTTGGGACGGCAATGCCAGCCACACCCTCGCTGCATCGTTGCTTGGCGCACTGCGCTGGGACAACACAGCCCCCGCCACAATTCCCACGCACAACGCTGCGCTCACCGCAACAGTTTGCGCTCGGCGCATTGGCGATCACCTGCCCGCTTGCGCTGTGGCGCAAGTCAACGCTGTGGGGCGCTAAATTTCAGCACGCCGTCGGCATCGCGCACCCGCACGGCGACTGCCCAATCGCCGCCGCCGTTTTCTACCTTGACCAACAGCCAATTTGCCCCTTTACGCAACCGCACCCGCACGGGGTCTTGGTCAACGGTCAACCCGCGATGGGCGTGATGGTTGTGCACCAATTCGCCGTTGAGCCACACTTTCACGCCGTCGTCGCTGCCGAGCAGCAACTCCGTCACCGTCTCACTGGGGGCATCAATGACCGCCAGTGCGTAAGCGACGACATTTGTGTTGGGCTTAAAGTGCGGCAGCAAGTTCAAAACGCCGTCTGGTGCACTAACGCGCCGCCACTCCGCCACTTTCAGCGCTTCGTCCAGCGACTTCGCCTGCTCCGGTGGGTAGGTGGCGTCAAAGCCTTTGTCGCCTTCGTTGGGGAACGGACCAGCGATAAGCCAATCGGTGATGAAGGGGCTTTGCGACCGCAACTCAAACCCGAGCACCGCAAAGAGGCGTTTGCCGTCGCCTTCAAGGCGAATGGCTTTTTGGTCAGGCGCAAGGCGCACCGCACCCAGCGGCAGCCGCACGACGCGCCCGTCTTCCGTTTCGCCCCGCAAATCCACCTCGCCCACCTGTCGGTCGCCGATGAACACTCGCACGACGCCAAAATCGCGCCGTTTGACAAAATAGCCGAACAGCAACCCGCGATCTGGCACGATGTCTTTCAGCGGGATGAGCAGGGTGCGCTGGGGCGGTCGGACGACAACGGCGTCCATGCCCGCTGCGTTGGTGAAGCGGAACAAGCCCAACACTTCCACGCCTTTGCGGGGCGTGACCAAGGTGGCGGCGACCAACGCCGTCGGCGGCAAAGTGACGGGCTGGCGGGGGAAGTTCAACACGCTGGCGGGCGGCAACTTAAAAAAGTCCGTGTGCGGTTCGGTCTGATACCACCACGCCACGCTGGCGTACTCCACGCCTTCCGTGTCGCTGACGGCACCGTGCTCAATTTTCAAGTCGGCACTCTCCTGCCACACGACAGCGTCGGTGATGTGGATGCGGTAAGCGACGATGCTGTTGTCCGTCTTGCGGACGCACCCATGCAGCGGGGCGATGACAGGACCCGTTTGGAAATACCAGCCGCTGTTGAAGTAGTCCTCGGTGCCCGTGCCGTTGAAGACGCGGGCGCCGTCCGCATCAAACAGTTCGTCACCTTCCAGAAAACCCAATCCGGCAGCGCTTTGCATCGTCATCGCCGCGCCGACGAAGTGCCCGCGAGCCTTTTGCGCTTTCAGCAGTTGATGGGGCACACCCTTGCGCGTGAACCACCAAACCCATTTAGCGTGGAAGTAGCCCATGCGCTTCAGTTCCGCTGGATTGAGCCCTTCCGATTGGACAGCGATGCGTAAAGTCAGCGGTTCGCTCAGCCCGTTTTCTACGACGATGCGCGCCGATTTAGCGAAAGGCATCGGGAAACGGCAGTAGCCGACGCCTTCATCGGTGAAGCCAATCAGTGGGGCGTAAAGGTAGGTCGGACCGAACCCGCTCCCAAAGAAATCGCCCAACGGCGCCTCCACGCTGGGCGATCGTTCGCCGTCCCAGTAGATCCGCAACACACCCCGTCGCCAAGCCAAAAACTGCTCTGGGGGCACGCTGAGGAACAGTCCCGTGATGCGGGCAGGACCGCGCAGGTCAAAAACGACTTTACGGCTGCGGGGCGCAATCGTGTGCTCTTCAAACGCCCAACGGCTGGGTAACTGCACGGGCGAAGTCCACACCCGCAACACTTCGTCCAACGCCGCCAGTTCATTGGCGCTCAAAGGTAACCGCAGCGTTCGCACCTTTGTGTCGGACGGAAACTTCAAGACGGTCACATGGTAATACATCGGACCGGGGTCATCAACGGTCACGCGCATCTTTTGAGCGAAGGGCATCGGAAAGTAGCTGACGACGCCGCCGCTGGACGGCATGGCGAGAGGCGGGCGGATGGGTGGAACGCGCCCTTCAAACCAATCGCGCATCGGACAATCAATGACGGGTTTGTCCATATCGTCAAGGTAAATGCGTAAGCGCCCGCGCGGGTTCGCCGACCAAATGCGGACGATGGCGCCAGGTCCGTCCATCTCAGCCAGCACCGCCGTGTTGCCTTCCACGCGCAAAAAGTTGCCAAAGTCGCGATTGCCACCCGTGCGGTCGTAACTAGAAAACTGCATGCACCGAAAGTCACGCAAGTAGGGTAAATGGTCAACGGTGATGAGCCAACGCAATAGCGTGTCCACACCGATCTCAGCGGGCGGAAAAGGTCGCTGGGCGTTTAACCCGACGACCGTCCATAGCGTCACCGCTATCACGCTCACAAGCCGATGTCGCATCGCCGTAGCGCCACCTCCATGACCGATGTATCCGAGCCAACATTTTGCCACGAGGGCGTTGGGTCGCCCCTTTCGGAAGGAGCGTCGGAAAATGTGCCGCCACGCCGTTTGGGAAGGGCGTGCGTCCTCGCATGACTGGGAAAGAGGTGGTGGGAACGATGCTGCTACGCACCGTTGTCGCCGTCCTTATCGCCGTCGGGGCGATATGCGTTGCTGTCGCGCCCCCAGCGCCGCCGAGCGGCGGGCTGACTTTACGGGTCGCAAACGATGCCGAGTTGCGGGACGCGTTGAGAGCCGTTCAACCGGGAACGACGGTGCTAATTGCGCCGGGCGAATATCGGGGCGGACTTTTCCTGACCAACTTACAAGGGACACCCGACCGCCCTATTCTCATCGCCGCCGCCGACCCTACCGACCCACCCGTCATTAAAGGCGGCACCGAGTGCCTGCACTTGGTGGACGCAGCGTATGTGGAACTGCGAGACTTAGTCTTGGTCGGTGCCAGCGGCAACGGGCTGAACATTGACGACGGCGGCTCCTTTGATACCCCGGCGCACCACATCGTCTTGCGCAACCTGAAAGTGCGCGACATCGGACCGCAAGGCAATTGTGACGGCATCAAGTTATCGGGCGTGACTCACTTCCGCGTGGAAAATTGTGTGGTGGAGCGATGGGGCGATGGCGGGCAAGGCATTGACATGGTAGGCTGCCACGACGGCGTCATCGTCGGTTGCACCCTGCGCTTTGAGGACGAAAAGGGCTTCGGCATCCAAGCGAAAGGCGGCAGTAGTCGCATCCGCATCGTCCGCTGTCGGCTGGAGCATGCTGGCGCCCGCGCCGTTCAGTTGGGTGGCAGCACGGGGCTGCAATTTTTCCGCCCGCCTTTGCGCCCCGGCGCGTTGCACGCCGAAGCCCGCGACTTGACCGTTGAAGGGTGCACCGTTATCGGCTCAACGGCGGCGATTGCGTTCGCGGGCGTGGACGGTGCCGTCGTGCAGTTCAACACGATTTATCGTCCCAAGCGTTGGGCGTTCCGCATTTTACAGGAGACGCGAGCGGAAGGGTTTGTGCCGTGCCGCAACGGTGTTATTGCGGACAACCTTATCGTCTTTCGGTCAGATGAATGGGCAGAAGGCGGGGTCAACATCGGACCTCATACAGCGCCCCACACCTTCACCTTCGCCCGCAATTGGTGGTTCTGTCTGGACGACCCCGCCCGCAGCCGCCCCCGCTTGCCTGTGTCCGAGCGCGACGGCGTTTACGGTGTTGACCCCAGGCTGCGCGACCCGGAAAGGGGCAATGTGAGCGTCGCTGACGACAGCCCCGCCCGCAAAGTCGGCGCTCACGCTTTCACCAAACAGGCACCGTGAGGGGGTCTCAAGGTGTTTCGCGGAGCAGTTCGTCCAACGCGGTGCTGATGCGTTCGTAGTGGCTGCCTGCCCAATATACCTTGCCGCATCGCTGGCAACGGGCAAAGCGGTCGTAATGGGCAAAGACAAAAAAGGGCACGCGGTAACGCACCGCCTCTTTATCTACCGCTTCCAGCACGCCGTTGCAATCGGGGCAGCGGGTGAGGCGGTGGTTGTGGGTGTCCAAACGAAAGTGGTGGACGGTTTGGCGCAATTGCTCCCGCCAATCGTCGCTGGCTAGCAACAGGTAGCCGTGTTGGCGCAACTTTTTCCGCCACCGCTCCACGAGACGGCGGTCTTTGGTCAGCAAGGTGCGTCCTTCAGCGACGGCTTGGCGCACCAGTTGCTCGTCGTCGGCGCGTGGGTCGTAGGCGACATCGTAGCCCAGAATCCGTAGCCAGCGCGCCAACTTGCCCAGCATGACATCGGCGATGAAGCGTGGGGCGGCGTCCCCCATGTCGCTCCCACCCTCACTCGGTCACTTCGGCGACGGCGAACGCGTCGCACAAAAGATCGCTTTGCTCCAAACCGCGTTCCAACCGAAAACTGGCGGCACACGCGATCATTGCAGCGTTGTCCGTGCACCATTTCAACGCAGGCAACGCCAACCGCCATCCCCGTTGCTGCGCCATCGCCAGCAATTTTTGGCGTAACCGCCGGTTGGCAGCGACACCGCCGACAACCGCCACGCGTTCCGCTTGCGTTTGCTCTGCCGCCCGTTCCACCGTCGCAAGCAACATGTCAGCGATGGCTTCTTGAAAACTGGCGGCGATATCGGCAAGGGTCGGGTTCGGGCGGCGTTTCAAGCGTTCTTCCATGCCCTTCAGGTAGCGCACCAGCGCCGTTTTCAACCCAGCAAAGGAAAAGTCCAGCGAAGGCGTTAAATCGGCGCGCGGGAAGGCGACGGCGCTTGGGTCGCCACCCTCTGACGCTTTATCAATGGCAGGACCGCCTGGAAACCCCAAGCCCAACGCCCGTGCCCCTTTATCAAAGGCTTCCCCTGCCGCATCGTCCCGCGTTCGCCCCAGCACTTCGTAATCGCCGACATCCCGCACCCATATCAACTCCGTGTGCCCGCCTGACACGAGCAGGCACAAAAACGGGAAACCCCACTCTTGCCCAGCCTCTGTTCCCCAGTCCCGGAGAAAGACCGAAAACACATGCCCCTCAAGGTGGTTGATGGGCAGAAGCGGCAAACCGTGTGCCAGCGCGATGGCTTTGGCAAAACTGACGCCGACGAGCAGCGAGCCAATCAAGCCCGGTCGGTTCGTCACGGCGATGGCACTAAGGTCGCGCCAACTCACGCCCGCCTCACGCAATGCCTGTCGGACGACGGGCGCGATGAACTCCATCTGCTTACGCGATGCAATTTCGGGGACGATGCCGCCAAACGGTTCGTGCAATGCCGTCTGCGTCAGCACGACATTGGAACGCACCCACACCTTGTCTGCGACGACCGCCGCCGCCGTTTCATCGCAGGAAGTTTCAATGCCCAACACGAGCATCCGTATCACCGGCAAAATTGTGTCGTCGCACAAAGGCGGCGTTGAATCGGCAACGGACGCGTGGTTGTTGTGGCGATGCCCTGCTCCTAAGGCGTCACCGAAGGGCATTTTGCCGGTAGCGCAGCGACTCCTTGTGCGCCCGTTGAAGTGGTTTGGGCGTTACGACACTGGAAGGGGCAACGGTTGCGGCTGAGTTCGGATGGCTTGAGTGTGCTGGTCCTTGGCGGGTCACTCCAATCGCTGCAGTTTCGCCAAAAACATGCCGCCGGAATCAAGGTGGTGGGGGTAGATGCGAGCGCAACGGCGCATCGCGTCGCCGAAAGAGCGCCCTTGCCATTCCGTTAAGCCCGGCGCGTGGGGCACGGGTAACCCAAGGGGCAATAGTTCGCTGGGAACTTTTTGCAGTGCGTAGGCGACGACGGCTTCGTTCTCTTCCGGTGCAAAGGTGCAGGTGGCGTAGACGACGACGCCGCCGGGTTTGACCAGTTCCAATGCGCGCCGCAACAGCCCTTTTTGTGTGCCGCTGATGGAGCGGATAAAGGCGAGATCGGCGCCTTGTAGCAGGTCGGGGTTTTCGCGGGCGCGCCCTTCCGCCGAGCAAGGGACATCCACCAGCACTTTGTCAAAGGCGATGCCGAGGTCGGGGTAATTGCGCCCGTCCCATTGCGTCACGATCGTGTTGGTCACGCCCGTGCGCGAGAGGTTGGCTAACAACGCCCGCAACCGTTTGGGCGTTACATCGTTGGCGACGATGAGCCCTGTGTTGCCCATCAACTCCGCCATCTGTGTCGTTTTGCCGCCAGGCGCGGCGCACAAGTCCAAGACGCGTTCGCCCGGTTGCGGGTCTAACGCCATCACGGCGGTGGCAGCGCTGGCTTCCTGCACATAAAACCAGCCCAGCCAATGCTCCAATGTTTTGGCGACGCTGCCGCCACCGTCCACGCGTAGCAGCCATTCGTCCCACGCTAACGGCGTCACTTCAAACCCGCGCCGCCGCAATGCGTCGGCGACCTTTTGGGGTGTCGCCTTCAAGCGGTTGACCCGCACCGTGACGGGCTGCGGGCGCTGAAGGGTCGCAAGGAACGCGTCAAAGTCTGGGATAACGCTGCGGTAACGCTCCATCGCCGTCGCACCTCAAAGGTTGATATTGCCGCGAGAGTGTGCTAAAAACTATGCCGCATAACGGCGCACGGTACTTTCCGGCGCCGCGAGGAGGTTCATCGGGGATGCAACGGCGCAGACCTGTGCCTAAAGAGCGTGGCGGCGTGACACCGCTCGTGAGGCAGCCTTCCTTCAACAAAGGTGGGCTCCGCGAAATTATCGCACCTCACCGATCCGCTGCGGTTCCCGACTGCAAAGACTCCCGTCACTTTCCTCACTTAACCCGAAGGGGCGTCGTGGAGATTATCGCATCCCTGCCACGAGCGAGAGCAGCGGGGCAGGGTTGAACCTGCCCTTGCAGGATGCAAAAGGAGGCGATGGTCGGATGAAGCGGCGGACATTCCTACGCAATGCGGCGCTCGGCAGCGTGGGGTTGCTCGTCTTGCGCAACCCTAAGTCGGTGTGGGGTTATCAGGCGAACAACAAACTCAACATGGCGTTCGTCGGCGCTGGCGGTCAAGGCGGTGGGTTGGTGAATGTATTTGCGGGGATGGGTGAGAACATCGTCGCGTTGTGCGATGTGGATGACCGACGGGCGTCAGGCACCTTCCAAAAGTTTCCGGCGGCGAGGCGCTACAAAGACTTTCGGAAGATGCTGGACGAACTGCACGGGCAAATTGACGCCGTCGTCGTGGCGACACCCGACCACACCCATGCGGTGGCGTCCATTGCGGCGATGAAGTTGGGTAAGCATGTCTACTGTGAGAAGCCCTTGACCTGGTGCATCGGCGAAGCGCGGGCGATGCGAAAGGTGGCGATTAATCAGAAGGTCGTCACGCAGATGGGCAATCAGGGGACGGCGAGCGACGGGTTACGCCAAGCCGTAGAAATCGTGCGCGCGGGCGTCTTGGGTCAAGTGCGTGAGGTGCATGTTTGGTCCAATCGCCCCATCTGGCCGCAGGGGGTTGACCGACCGAAGGAGACGCCGCCGGTGCCGTCGGAGTTGGACTGGGATTTGTGGCTGGGTCCTGCCCCCTATCGCCCCTACCATCCGGCTTACCTGCCGTTTGTTTGGCGGGGCTGGTGCGATTTTGGGACGGGAGCGTTGGGTGATATGGGGTGTCACACGCTCAACTTGCCCGTCATGGCGCTGAAGTTGCACCGCGCCGTCGCAGAAGGCAAAACGATCGTCGTGGAAGCGGAGCACTCCGGCTGCAACGGTGAGAGTTACCCCAAGTGGTCTATCGTCCGCTACCATTTCCCCGCTCGCGCTGGGATGGCTCCTTTGACGCTCGTGTGGTATGACGGGGGCAAAAAGCCACCGCAGGAAGTTTTGAGCCTTATCAGCGGTGAAGTGCCCGGCAGCGGTTGTCTTATCGTCGGCGAAAAGGGGACGCTGTATGCGCCCGGCGATTACGCGACCAGTTGGCAACTGTTGCCTGCCGACCAATTCCGTGATTTCCAGCCACCTGCGCCCTTCCTGCCGCGCTCGCCGGGGCACCACCGCGAGTTCGTGTTGGCGTGTAAGGGCGAAAGCATCACGCCGATGTCCAACTTCGTTGATTACGCCGCTTACTTAACGGAGATCGTCGCGCTGGGCAACCTTGCCATCCGCTTGGGTGGGCGTGTGGAATGGGATGCGGCGGCGATGAAGGTGCGGGGTCGCCCCGAAGCCGAGCCGCTCGTCCAGCGCCCCTACCGCAAGGGTTGGGCGTTGTGACCGTTGCAGCGCGGTGCTGTGCTGAGCAAATGGGCTTTGGTTCGGCGAAAAAAATGGCTTGACGCATCTGCCTCGGAAGGCAGCGTTAAGCGCCGCCGCAATCGTTTTCGGTGTGGGTGCGGAACGCGCCTTCTGGGCGATCGCGTAAAAGCCGAAAGGAGGTCGCTGCGATGGGGGAACGCATGGAACGGCGCACCTTTTTGCGCACAGCGGTGTCGGGCGGTGTGGGATTTTGGCTCTTGCGCAACGCCCGCTCCGCGTGGAGTTACCAAGCCAACGAGAAACTGGACATCGCTTTCGTCGGCGCCGGCGGACAAGGCGCCGCGTTGGTGGACGAGTTTGCCAAATTGGGCGAAAACATCGTCGCGCTGTGCGATGTGGACTGGCAGCACGCAGCAGGCACCTTCCAAAAATTTCCGGCGGCGAGGCGCTACAAAGACTTTCGGAAGATGCTGGACGAACTGCACGGGCAAATTGACGCCGTCGTCGTGGCGACACCCGACCACACCCATGCGGTGGCGTCCATTGCGGCGATGAAGTTGGGCAAGCATGTCTACTGTGAGAAGCCCTTGACCTGGTGCATCGCTGAGGCGCGGATGATGCGGGAGGTGGCGCGGCGGCAAAAAGTGGCGACGCAGATGGGCAACCAAGGGTTAGCCAGCAGTGCGACGCGCCAAGCCATTGAAATCATCCGCGCAGGCGCGCTGGGTGCAGTGCGGGAAGTGCATCTGTGGACGGACCGTCCCATCTGGCCGCAGGGGATTGACCGACCGAAGGAGACGCCGCCGGTGCCGTCGGAGTTGGACTGGGATTTGTGGCTGGGTCCTGCCCCCTATCGCCCCTACCATCCAGCTTACCATCCGTTCCGCTGGCGCGGTTGGATTGATTTCGGGACAGGGGCGTTGGGCGACATCGGCTGCCATGCGTTTCCGATGCCCTTTTTGGCGTTAAATTTGGGCTACCCGTCGTGGGTGCAAGCCGTTTCGTCGGGACACAACGGCGAGACCTACCCGCGTTGGTCCATCGTGCAATATGAGTTTCCCGCACGGGGCAATTTGCCTTCGGTGCGGTTGACTTGGTATGACGGCGGGCAGAAACCGTCGGCGGAGTTGCTCAAGGATTGGCTAAAGGGTGAGACCATCCCTGACAACGGGCATTTGATCGTCGGTGACAAGGGTGTGATGTTCAACGGGCGGTTGCTGCCGGCAGACCGCTTCAAAGACTACCAACCGCCTGCCCCGAGTTTACCCCGTGCCCCGCAGGACAACCATCGCCTGGAGTGGGTGCAGGCGTGCAAAACGGGGACACCCACAATGTCCAACTTTGAGTTTGCGGGGTTGGTGACAGAAGTCGTGCTGCTGGGCAATGTGGCACTGCTGACGGGCGAAAAGATTGAGTTTGACCCGAAAGCGCTGCGCGCCAAGGGTTGCCCCGAAGCTGACCGCTACCTCCGGCGCACCTACCGCAAAGGTTGGTCGCTGTGAAGACGCCATCCGTCTAAAAAGAGGGACGACGCAACAGGTTGAGTGGAAAAAGGAGAGTGACCCGATGAAGCGGCGCAGGTTTATTGTGACAGCGATCGGCGCAGCAGCAATAGGCGTTGGATTGCAGCGGAAAGGGGCGCAGAAAAACATGGACGAAGTGGCGGCGCAAGAGGAACACCAATTGCTGGCGACGGCAAACGAACGCATTGAGCGGCACCGCAAGGGCGATGTCACCGTCGTCGTCCGCACGGCGCAAGGCAAGCCACTGCCCCACGCTGCGTTGCAACTCGTGCAAACGCGCCACGCTTTCCTGTTCGGCTGCAACATCTTCCGTTGGGGACGCATCGCAAACCCTGAACGCGAAGCCCTTTACCGCGAGCGGTTTGCGGCAATTTTCAACTACGCCACGCTGCCCTTTTACTGGGCGTTTTACGAGCGCGAGCGGGGTAAACCGATTTACGACTACACGGAGCGCGTCGTAGAGTGGTGTCAACAACACGGCATCGTTTGTAAAGGGCACCCGCTCGTTTGGGACCATCCCGCCAGTTCCCCTTCTTGGCTGCCCGACGACTTCGCGGAGATTGAGCGCCTGTCAACGGCGCGGGTGCGGGAAATCGTCCGACGGTTTGCGGGTCAAATTGACCTTTGGGATGTCGTCAACGAGCCGACGCACACGCAGTTCAAGCCGAGCGGTGAATTTGCGACCAAGATGCGGGCGTGGGCGCACCAGTTGGGTCCCGTCGCTTACACGCGGTTGCACCTGCAAATCGCCCGCCAAGCCAACCCGAAAGCGACATTGCTCGTCAACGACTACAACACCAGCGAGGCTTACCTGCGGATTTTGCAGCAGCTGAGAGACGAGGGAGGACGCTGGCTGTTTGATGTCGTCGGTATCCAAAGCCACATGCACGGCGGCGTTTGGTCACCCCAGCGCACTTGGCAAATTTGTGAGCGGTTCGCCCAACTCGGTTTACCTTTGCACTTCACCGAAACGACCATCGTCAGCGGACCGTCCATAGACCGGCAGCGTTGGGGCGAAACGACGCCCGACGGCGAAGAGCGCCAAGCGGAAGGGACCGAACGCTTTTACACCCTGCTGTTTTCCCATCCCGCCGTGCAAGCGATCACTTGGTGGGACTTCTCCGACGATGGCGCGTGGATGGATGCGCCTGCCGGTTGGTTGCGCAAGGACATGTCGCCCAAACCCGTTTACGAGCGGATGATGGCGCTCATCAAGGGGGCGTGGTGGACGAAAGCAAGCGGCGTCACGGACGCCCACGGCGAATGGCGCACCCGCGCCGTTTTCGGCGATTACACCTTGACCGTCCGCGCGCCGGATGGACGCACCGTCACCTATCCGCTGACAGTGCGGCAAGGAGCGGACAACCGCTTTGAAGTGCGGTTGACCGCCTGACCGTCACGCTAACCCCATCGCCTTTAGGTTTTGCAAGCACCGGCGGACGCATTCCAGCGGCGGGTAGGCGTAGGTTTCCTGCTCCACGATGAACCATTCCGTTCCGCCCACCGTGGCGCACAGTTCAAAGACTTCCCGCCACTTCACTTCGCCCTCACCGATGAGGGCGTTGGGGTTAGTGGACGAAAACTCCTTCAGGTGCACCGTTTTTGCCCGTCCTGGGTAGCGCCGGAAAATGTCCAAGATGCCGTCGGCGCTGACACCGCCGTGCATGGCGTTGCCCGTGTCCAGTTGCATGACGACCTCGGGGCGCGTGTGCCCGAAAAACAGGTCCCACCCTGTCACACCGTCAAAGGTCGCTTGAAACTCAACGGCATGGTTGTGGTAGCCGACGAACATGCCTGCAGGTTTGACCTTGTCTGCCAATTCGTTGAACAACTCTGCCGTCCGCAGCCACGCGTCTTTGGAGTTGCGATACTCCTCGGGCAGCCAAGGCACAATGAGGTAGCGGTTGCCCAAAATCTGGTTGAACTCCACTGTGCGGGGCAGTTCATCGCCCAGCAGTGTGGTGAGCGCCGTGTGGGTGCCGGCGACTTGCAGCCCCAAATCGTCCAGCATCTTGCGCAACTCGTGGGCGCTGCGCCCGTAGTAGCCGGCGAACTCCACGCCCTGATAGCCCATTTCCGCCACCGCTTGCAGCGTCGCCGCCAAATCCTTCGCGCAATCGTCCCGCACCGAGTAGAGTTGCAACGCGATCTTGCGCGCCATCCGTCGTCTCCTCCTTTGCCGAAATTCAACCGCCGCTCAATTTTGCGCATCCGCCATCAACTCCGCTATCAACAGCCTTTCCAGTAGCATCTTCAAGCGCCGTAAGTTATCGGCGATGTCCAACGCGCCGACCGTGTCAATGTATTCGCACGACACCGCGCCGTTGTAGCCGACCTCCTTTAGAGCCGTCAGTATCCCTGCGAAATTCACGGCACCCCTGCCGACAGGCATTTGCACTTCCGTCCACCCGTTGGTGCCGGCGTCGCGCAAATGCACATGGGCGACGAAAGGCAGGAGCGCCGCAAAGTCGCTCAGCGCCATGCCCTGAATGGTGAAATGGGATGGATCCAAAGTTAGCCGCAAGCCGTCTATGCGTTCTGCCAGCGCCAACGCTGTCTGGGGGTCTTCGGTGACCTGACCGAAATGGGTCTCCACCGCAAGGGTCACATCGTGCTCACTTGCGAGGGCGACCATCGGGCGCCAACGGGCGATTTCTACATCCAGCGGCGTCCCGCGTTGCGCCGCTGGCAGCGTGATGACGCGGACGCCGAGCCGTTGGGCGAGGCGACAAAGCCCCCGCAAGCGGCGCTGTTGCTCGTCGGGGTCGTCCGTTCCCAGACCCGCGTTGAAGGCGACAGGCTGCAGCCCGTCGCGATCAAACAAGCGCACCAACCTCTCGGCGACGCGGTCAGGTTCGTCCGCTATTTCTGACGGAGCGAGATGCGCCCAACCCTCAACGGTGCCGAGGTCCACATAGCGAAACCCCAGCGCCGCCAATTTCCGCAATGCCGTCTCCAGCGGTTGCCGTGAAAACGCCAGCGATGAAGCGGCTATGCGCATCTTCTGTCACCCCTCTGACTTTTTTCGCAGGGTCACGGTGAACACGGGCGATACAGCGCCATGCGCTCAACGCGGCATCAGAGCGTCCAAGTCAGGCTCGCCGACAAAAACGGCGACGCGGTAGCGCAAATGCAAGGGTTGTTCGGGCGTTAAGCGCCACGCGTCCCAGTTGAACGGGGACGGCGACAAAAAGCCGTAATCGCGGGTGAACCACTGCGACGGATGCCAAGGGTTATTGGGATGGTCAAACAAAGCGATGCCGACCGTTGTGTCGTTGACTGTCCCGAAAGCGGCGCACCAGCGGGCGCGTTGCCCCATCGTCCCGCTTTCGTTGATGCCTCCCTCGCTGTTGCACAATTGCCCGCCGTTGACGACGGCGAGTTCTGGGCGCACCCGCACGCAAAACAAAGCGTGATTGGTCTTACCCAAAACGATTTCAGGCAAGAGGGCGTGCAAAGTGATGGTGGCGTCCACCAAGCGCAGCGTCCCCGATTGCCAGCAGCGCCAGACGCGCTCATCGCGCAAAAGCGTTTGCCCGTTCGGCAATTGCCACGCCGCTTGGACGGCGAACTCCACTCCCTCGTCTACCGTTCGCTGCCAAAGCAAGCCGAGGTGACGAATGCGCCCGCTATCGGGACGCCCCAGCCAAAAATCGGCGCCGTTGACATTGCCGTGCCCCAACCACAGCGAACGGTGATGCGGGTAAAGGGTGGGAAACTCTTGTGTCACACCGATGCCGCCGGCGGCGTTCACAGGAAACCAGTAGGGCAAGTGTTGGTCGGGCGGAAACTTGTAAGCAGCGAACAGTTCGTCGCCGAACCAAACAGCGATGTGGTCGCCCGCCACTTGCAAGCGTGCCGTCATCGTTTTTTCGCCTCCTTTGCTCACCAGCCGTAGCGTTCAGGTCCCCACATGCGGTGGGTCAACTCTTGGCGCACCAGCACCAGCGTGCGATGGGGCACATCGTCGTAAAGGACGACGCCGGGTCCGATGCAGCAGTAGGCGCCGACTTTAACGCCCGGCATCAAAATGGCGTTGACGCCCGTGCGGGTGAAATCGCCAAGGTAACTGGCGTTGGCGCCGAGGGGCGGGATTTCGCGCCGTCCCCGCACAGTGTGCACCGTTTCGCCGTCGTCAAAACGCAGCGTCCCGCACACGGTCGCCGCACCGATGTCAACGGCTTCACCCAGCACGCCGAAAATTTCGCAGTAATGGTAGAGGTAAACCGTGCTGAACGCCACGCCTTCAAACTCGGCGCCGTGCCCGACGATGCAGCGGTGTCCCAACACGCAATCGCCCAAGAGGCAGTAATCGCGCAAGCGGCAATGGCGTCCCGTCACGATGCGCCCACGCAAAATCGCCCCGTTGACGATGTGCGTGTTAGCCTCAGCGAGCAGAAAGCCGTTGACGACGACGCGTTTGCCGATGATGCATCCGTCGCCCACAACGATGCGCCCGTCAATCTCGGCGCTGTCCTCAATGCGTGCCGTCGGGGCGATGTGGTCTTCGGGGAATCGCTCTCTGAGTTCGTTGACGACATGGTGCGCCGCTTCCAAGATGTGCCACGGTTTGTCCACATCCACGACGAACCCGTGCGCTTCAACGGCGAGGACTTCTTTGCCGGCGTCCACGAGCGCCTGCAGCGATTGAGCCAATTCGGATTCCAGCGGGGGCATGCCGCCGACGGGCACGCTCCACATGACGCCGGGGTTGCGTTCCAGAAACGGGATGGCGTCTTTGCGGAAAGCGAACATGCCCGCAAGCCGATGGGACGCCCCGCGCGGATGCCCTTGCACTTGAAGGATGTGGTTACCGTGCACTTGGGCGCACAGCCAATCGCGGCTCTCCAATGGCGGTGCCAAACGCTGCACCAACACGGTCGCAACGGCAGCGCTATCGGCGTGGGCGCGCAACAACGCCGTGACATCGTTTTGCGTCAGGACGATGTCGCCGTAGGCGACGACGAATTCATCGACATCGGGCATTTCGCGCAGTGCCAACAAAGTGGCAGTCCCTGTCCCATCGCGTTGCGGTTGGTGGATGAAAGCGACGCCCTTGAGGTCGCCGACGGCGTGATACACTTGCCCCGCATGGTGTCCCGTCACGACGAGGCAGCGGGTAACACCTGCCGTTTGCAGTTGGCGCACTAAACGGCGGACGACGGGTTCGTTGGCGATCGGGATGGCACATTTTTGGCGGGTAAGGTCAAACGGAAACATCTTGCGCCCTTCCCCTGCCGCCAAAATAATCGCCACCATGTCGCTCACCCCCATCGCTTTGCACTATCGTCAGGTGCGGAAAAGTCCTTGTCGGTGCCTCTAAAAGGGTGGCGGCGCTTGTGCAAGGAGGGAAGTGCGGTGAAGAAGTGGATAGTTACGCTCGGTTTCATCGTCGGTTGGGCGGTCGCGGCAACGGCGATGCCCGTCGGACAGGAGCGCATTTACGAGGGGGCAGTGGAGGTGGGGGTGTTCGGAGACATAGGTTTGGGGACCGTCAGCGCATCAAGGCGTGAAACGGTGCGGATTCGGGAGGTGGCGGTCAGGCAAGAGGAAAACGGCGTTCGCCACATCGTCTTTCGCCTGCTCAGCGCACAAAAGCAGCGATGGGGCGATGCCGTGCAGTTCGTCCTGAAAGCGCCCAACATCGTTTTGGAACTCGCTCGCGCCCCATTGGTGGGAAACCCTCGCATCAATTACCTGCCGCCCCACTTGTTCCTCGCTTTTCAACCGCTCGTGCGGAAAGTCGGGCAAGTGTGGACGAAAGCGGCAGACCCTGTCTGGTGGGGCGGCTTCGGTTTTGCAGGTTTCACTTTGACCACCCGCTACCGTGTGGTCGCAGCGGAGAAGGTCAACGGACGGGCGTGTTGGGTCGTGGAACGGAGCGTGCCCCAACGCATCGGCGTAACTCAAATTCCCCGTTACCACGAGCGCTGGTGGATAGCGCGCGAGGACGGCACACCGATGCGTTATACGCTGGACGCGGCGTTTGAGCAACCCTTGCCCTTCAATGGCAGCTACACCGCCAAACTCCGCTTGACGCTACAACTGACGCAAATCAACCGTCTTGCGCCCGAAGCCGCCGCACACCTGCGGCAAGCGTCGGAACGGCTGCAGGCGCTGGACAAGCGCCTGCAGGAACTGGAGCGACGACCGCTCGGCGAAAATTGGGCGGAGTGGGAGCAACTGTTTAACCAATTGCAAGGATGGCAGGAGAAAGAAAAGGACGAATGGCTGCGGGTTTGCGTTTTGGAAACCGCGTGGCAGTCGTTAGGCAGCCGACGCACTGCCTTGTTGGAAACTAAACTGGCAAAGGGGCAACCGCTGCCTGCACCCGATTTCACCCTTGTGGACACAGACGGCAAACCCCATCGGCTCAGCGGCTACAAGGGCAGCGTCGTCGTCCTGAGTTTCTTCGGGTTTGGCTGAGGTCCGTGCGATGCGGAGGCTCCGCGTCTGCAAGAGTTGTGGGAGCGGTTTCAAGGCAAAGGGGTGCAATTTTTTGCCGTGAACGCGTGGCAGCAGTCGGTTAAAGAGTGCCAAGCGTTTCAGCGACGGCACAGTTTGACTTTCCCCGTGCTGGTGGACGAAAAGGGCAGCGTGGCAGGTCGCTACGGCGTGACTTATGTGCCCTACTTGATGCTCATTGACCGCGACGGGCGCATTCGGTTTGCCGGGCGCGAACTGGACAAGGTGGCGCAACTGCTGGCGCAGTTGGTCGGGCAATAGGGTAACCGAGGGATGGGCATGGACGAACGGCAGTTGATTGCGCGGGCGCAACGCGGTGACACGACAGCGTTTGACGAACTGGTGCGGCGCTATTGGGAGCGGATTTACCGATTGGCATTTTCGCTGATGGGCGCTACCGACGCCGATGATGTGGCGGTGGAAACCTTTGAAATCGCTTGGCAAAAGATGGCGCAGTTTCGGGGCGAGGCAGGGTTCGGCACTTGGCTCTTCCGCATCGCGGTGCGCCTTGCCCACCGGCGCTTGCGGATGCCCTTTCGGCGTTACGAGGAGATGTGGGCGGAACTTGTCCCTGCGGATGAAACTGTGCTGCTGCGAACCGACCCTGAGGAACTTTTGCGCTTGCGTGAAAATGGGCAACAGGTGCGTTGGGCGCTACATCAGCTGCCTTTGCCGCTGCGGGAGGCGGTGGTGTTGCGGTTTTTTGAGGAACTAAGTTACGCGGGAATTGCGCAAGTGTTGGGCTGCAGCGAAACGGCAGCGCGCAAACGGGTAGCGGTGGCGTTGCAACAACTGGCGGTGTTGCTGAACCTGCCTTCATCGTCCGAACAAAAGGGGCGTTGACCGTGACCTGTCGCGAGTTTCAGGAAAGGGCATTGGCTTGGTTGGAAAACGCTTTGACGACGGCGCAACAGGCAGCGATGGTGGAGCACGAACGCGATTGCCCTGCATGTCGCGCGGCGCTGGCGCAAATGGCGGGCGCTTTGGAACTGGTGCGTCAAGCGGCGCAATGGCATCCTGTCCTCCCCCCTCCACCCGTGTTGGCGCTGCCTGCGCGTTGTCGTGTGAAAGGGGGGTTGTCGCGCTGGGCGGTGACGCTGGGCATTGTGTTGTTGCTTTCAGCGGTTGGGGTAACTTTGCGCGGATGGTGGGAACCGACCCCGACGGCTGGTCGGTTTGGCTGTCGGGGCATCGGCGACGACTTCGTCGTGGAAGTGCAAACGCCTCAGTCGGAAGCGGTGCGGTTGCAGGTGTGGGAGAACGATGGGCGACTGGTGGCGGATTTTTGGGTGCAAACGCAACCTGTCGTCGTTTACCAGTGGCGGTTGTCGGACTTGCTAAAGCGCTCGCTGCGAGCAAACGCCGTCTATCGGGTGCGGGCAACGACTCGCAAGGGGGTTTGGGGCGAAGTCACGATGTCCGTCAACCCGCTGTCCCGTCGCCGCTGACGCCAAAGTGCGTCGCAGCGTGACAACAATTTGGTGCGGTGATTGACGGCATGGGAGTTGTTTTGGCGGTCGTGAACCAAAAAGGTGGCGTCGGGAAGACAACGACGGCTATCAACCTGAGCGCTTGCTTGGCGGAGTTGGGTAAGCGGGTGCTGTTAGTGGATTGTGACCCGCAGGCAAACGCCACTTCGGGGCTAGGGTTCCACCGGGGTGCCGCCCGTCCCCACCTTTACGATGCACTGGCAGGGCTGGTGCCCGTGCGCCAAGCCATTCACGAGACGCCTTTCCCCAACCTGTTTTTGCTGCCGTCCGACATGGAACTGGCAGGCGTTGAAGTGGAGTTGGCGGCGGACGAGGGACGGGAAAACGCCCTGCGGTCACTGCTGACGCCGCTCAAAGGGGAGTTTGACCTGCTCGTTTTGGATGCGCCACCGTCTTTAGGCGTTTTAACGGTCAACTGTTTGGCGGCGGCAGACTATTTGCTCATCCCGTTGCAGTGCGAATACTACGCCCTTGAGGGCTTGGGCAACCTGCTCAGCACGGTGCGCCGCATCCGCATGGCGTTCAACCCATCCCTGACGATTTTGGGCATCGTGCGGACGATGTATGACGGGCGGATGAACTTGACGCAGCAGGTTTCGGCGGAGTTGCAAAAACATTTTCCGCAATGGCTGCTGCGGACGGTCGTCCCACGCACCGTGCGGCTGGCGGAAGCGCCCAGCCACGGGCTACCCATCATCCACTACGATGGGCGCAGCCCCGCCGCCGAAGCCTACCGGCAACTGGCGCGAGAGGTCTTGGAACGATTGGGGCTGTGATGCCTGTCGCAAAATTGTTGGGCGGGAAAGACCGCACACCTACTGGCACCGAAGAGAGACCGACCCGCGCAGGACGCGAAAGGGTGACTGACCGTGACGGTGAAGGAACTGCGCCGCACCTTTCTGGACTACTTTTGGCGGCAAGACCACTTGGTCTTGCCCAGTTTCTCGCTGATTCCCAGCGACCAAAGCACGCTGTTCACTTCGGCGGGGATGCAGCCGCTCATCCCTTACTTTCAGGGCATCGCCAAACCGCCCCACCCGCGCATCGCTACCTGTCAAAAATGCTTCCGTGCCGACGACATTGAGCAGGTCGGGTTCACTTGGCGGCACCTGAGTTTCTTTGAGATGCTGGGCAACTTCAGTTTCGGCGACTACTTCAAACGCGAAGCCATCCGCTACGCATGGGAGTTCCTGACAGAAGTTATTGGCTTGCCCAAAGAGCGGCTGTGGGTCTCAGTCTACGAGCAGGATGACGAAGCCGCAACGCTTTGGCGCAACGACATCGGATTGCCTGCTGAGCGCATCGTGCGGCTGGGCAAAAAGGACAACTGGTGGGGTCCCGTCGGCGATTCAGGTCCGTGCGGTCCTGACACGGAAATCTACTACGACCGAGGCGAAGAGTTTGGCTGTGGGCGCCGCGAGTGCAAACCCGGCTGCGATTGCGACCGCTGGGGCGAGATTTGGAACTTGGTGTTCCAGCAGTATGACCAGCAAAAGGACGGAACGCTCCTCCCGTTGCCCAAACCGGGCATTGACACGGGCATGGGCTTGGAACGGTTGGCGGCAGCGGTGCAGGGCAAGAACAGCGTCTTTGAGACCGACATCTTTTTCCCGCTGGTGCAGCACATTTGCCAGCGGCTCAACTACGAGTATGGGCGCGACGAAGGACAGGGCACGCAGGGCACATCAGCGGTGCCCCGTCCATTGAACCGTGATGTTGCCGTCCGCATCATCGCTGACCACACGCGGGCTGTTTGCTTTATGGCGGCGGAGGGTATTGTCCCGTCCAACGAAGGGCGGGGTTATGTCATGCGACGCTTTATCCGCCGCGCTATGCGGCTGGGGCGATTGTTCGGTGTGGACGAGCCCTTCGTCCATCAACTTGTCCCGACCGTCGTGCAACTGATGGGTGACCCCTACGAGGAACTGGTTAAGGCACAAAGCGTCATCACCGAGGTCATCTTGCGCGAGGAGGAGCGGTTTGAACAAACGCTGGAGGTCGGCATGGCACGCCTTGAAGAAATGATTGCCGAGACGAAGGCGCGGGGCGAAACGGTGCTGCGCGGACGCGACGCTTTTACCCTCTACGACACCTACGGCTTCCCGCTGGAACTGACGCAGGAAATCTGCGCCGAACACGGTTTGACCGTCGACAAAAACGAGTTCCATGAGGAACTGGAGGCGCAACGCCGGCGCGCCCGTGAGCGGATGCGGTTCACTTCACCCTTTGAAGCCAGTGAGTTTGAAGGGTTACCGCCCACACCTTTCGTCGGTCAGATGCCCGAACCTGAAGGCGTGTTGGCGTGTGAGGCGACGGTGCTCGCCATCAAGCGGCGGGGCGAGGAAGTGTGGGTCGTGCTGGACAAGACACCCTTTTATCCTGAAGGCGGTGGGCAAATTGGCGACACGGGCATGCTGGTGTGGAACGGAGGGCAAGGGGCAGGGGACAAGGAGACGGCGAAGGCGGTTGCGCGGGTGTTGGACACGAAGAAGTTCGGCGATGTCATCGCCCACAAGGTCGTAATGGAGAAGGGCTTTTTGACGGAGGGCGCCGTCGTGTGGGCGCAAGTGGATGCGGAACGCCGTCAAGCCCTCCGGCGCGCCCACACCGCTACCCACCTGTTGCACGCGGCGCTGCGGAACATTCTGGGCGAGCACGTCTTTCAAGCCGGTTCGGTCGTTGAACCTGACCGACTGCGGTTTGACTTCACGCACCCCAAACCCCTGACGCCCGAAGAGACGCAGGCGATTGAGGACGCAATCAACCGCCACATCTTGGCGGCGTATCCCGTTGAGCCCTTTGAGACGAGTTTGCACGAAGCGCGCGCGATGGGGGCGATGGCGCTGTTCGGTGAAAAGTATGGCGAACGCGTGCGGGTCATTAAGATTGACGGTGTGTCGGTGGAGTTGTGTGGCGGGACGCACCTCGCCAACACAGCGGAAATTGGGCTGCTGAAAATCGTGTCGGAAACGAGCGTCGGCGCCAACATCCGCCGCATTGAAGCCTACACGGGCGAACGGGCGCGCCGCTGGTATGAAGAGCGGTTGCAGTGGCTGCTACAGGCAGCGGACGCCCTTGAGGCTGCACCCGACCGCCTGGTCGTCGCCATCGGCGAATTGCAGGAGCGCATCAGAGAGTTGGAACGCAAGTTGCAGGACGCAGAAGAGCGGCGGGCAATGCAGCAGGTTAACGAGTTGCTGCAACAGGTGCAAGAGGTCGCTGGCGTCAAAGTCGTCACGGGCATCGTTTCGGGCGTTTCGCCCGCCGTGCTGCGCCGATTGGCGGACGAGTTGGAAGTGCGGCTGCGGTCGGGCGTCGTGGTGTTGGGGACAGTGGACGATGGCAAAGTGGTGTTGGTCAGCAAAGTGACGAAGGACATCGTGGCGAAAGGCGGGCATGCAGGCAACTTGGTGCGCGAGGTGGCGAAACTGACGGACGGCGGTGGAGGTGGGCGTCCCGACTTTGCACAAGCGGGCGGGCGTAATCCCGCTAAACTACAAGACGCGTTGCGCAAAGTCCCTGAATTGGTGACGCAGCAACTTAAACGGTAGAGCGCTCGGCGGTGGCAGACTTTTTCATCAGTCGCCGGCGGCAAAAAGTGCCGTCGTTGCGGGTGCCGAATCGCCCCAACACAAAAACTCTCGCTGTGCAGGAGGGAAAACACGCCGATGATTGACATTCGGCAAATTCGGCTGACCAACGAGCAGATCTTGCGCTACTCGCGCCACCTGATTTTACCCGAGGTGGGGATGGCGGGGCAGAAGAAATTGCGGGCAGCCAGCGTGTTGATTATCGGCGCAGGCGGGCTGGGTTGCCCTATCGCACTGTATCTGACGGCGGCAGGTGTCGGCAAGTTGGGGTTAGTGGACTTTGATGTCGTGGACAAGACCAACCTGCAGCGCCAAATCCTTTACGGCGACAGTGTGGTCGGTGTGCCGAAGGTGGAGGCGGCGAAGGAGCGGCTCAAAGACTTGAACCCCGATGTAGAGATTGAGACCTATCCCGTGCGGCTGACTTCGGAGAACGCCCTGCAAATCATGGCGGATTACGACATCGTCGTGGACGGCACGGACAACTTCCCGACGCGCTACCTGACCAACGACGCCGCCGTGCTGCTAGGCAAGCCCTACATCTATGGCAGCATTTTCCGCTTTGAGGGGCAGGTGTCGGTGTTCCTGTCCAAACCTTTTAACGGGTTTGAGCGGGGTCCATGCTACCGCTGCCTGTTCCCGTCGCCGCCCCCGCCAGGGACGGTGCCGACCTGCGCAGAGGGGGGTGTGCTGGGGGTTTTGCCGGGCATCATTGGGGCGCTACAAGCGGCGGAAGCCATCAAACTCATCGTCGGCATCGGTGAACCGCTCATTGGGCGGCTGTTGCTCGTGGACACGCTGCGGATGGACTTTCGCGCCGTCAAAATTCGGCGCAAGCCCGACTGCCCCGTCTGCGGCGACAACCCGACCATCCACGAGTTGATTGACTACGAGGAGTTTTGCGGGCTGCGGCGAGGCGAAATTCCCGAAAGCGCCGACCTGTTCATCACGCCCCAGGAACTCAAGGAACGGTTGGAGCGGGATGGCGACTTGGTCTTACTGGATGTCCGCGAACCTGAGGAGTTGGAGATTTCCGAGTTCCCGCACCCCTACAAGCACATCCCGTTGGATGACCTGATGGAGCGGGTTAACGAACTGGACCAAACCGCAGACATTGTCGTGTTCTGCCGCGACGACCAACGCAGCCGCTATGCCACTCAACTCCTACGGCAGTTGGGGTTCGGACGGGTTCGGGTCCTGAAAGGCGG
The DNA here is from genome assembly GCA_002898575.1 of bacterium HR17. Classification (NCBI taxonomy): domain Bacteria; phylum Candidatus Fervidibacterota; class Fervidibacteria; order Fervidibacterales; family Fervidibacteraceae; genus Fervidibacter; species Candidatus Fervidibacter japonicus. The sequence goes on along the minus strand of BEHT01000029.1, from coordinate 10,777 downwards.
TATCAACGCGTGGGCGCGCGAAGTTGACCCTTCGGTGCCTCAGTATTGACCGCCCACCTACGATGGACGGCGTAGCAACCGCTGTCACATTTTTGCGGTGGGGTGCCCTGCGGCAGGGTGACCCCCTCCAAACTGGGTGGTGCCGTCCAAAAGGATGGTGAACAGGAGGATGTTCAGCCCGCTGGAAGCCGAAGTCATGCGGGTCATCTGGCGTAAAGGGTCTGCGACGGTGCGGGAAGTGTGGCTGGCGCTGCGGGACGACGGCAAGCGGCTGGCTTACACAACGGTGATGACCGTCATGGTCCGGCTGCACGAAAAGGGGCTCTTGCGTCGGGTCAAAGAGGGCAAAGGTTATCGCTATTTCCCGACCCAACCCCACGAAACTTTACTGCGGCGCTTCGCCATGGCAGTCGTGGACCGGCTGGTGGCGGTCTTCGGTGAGCCGGCGGTCTCCTACTTGGCGGAAATTGTGGCGGAGCGCCGGCGGCGGTGAGCCTGCTATGCGGTTCGTGCTGGCGTGGCTCGTGCTCTGGTGGCTGGTGACAGCAGGGGTGCTGCTGGCGGTCGGCGGGTGCCTTTGGCTGTTGCGTCGCACGACGCGGTTGCGGCAAGTAGATGGCGCGGCGTGGGCAAACTGCCTGGCGACCGCTCTGTTGCTCCCGCCAGCGATGGCGGCGCTGGTGGCGGGGAGCACCATTGTGTCGGCGACCTTCTGCGCCGAATGGCAGTTACCCCTGCTCCATGCTTGCTTGCACACCGTCCGGCATTGGTGCGGGCACGCGACCGCTGCCGCCCACCACGACGCGCAGATTCTGGCTTGGCTCGCTGCTGTATGGCTGGGCATAGCGGGCAGCCTTTGGCTGGTGCTCTGGCACCGCCGCACCGCAATGCAGTTGACCGCTCCGTCCCCCAAGTTACAACGGGCAGCCCTACGGGCGGGTGTGCCTGCGGCGCTGCCGGTCCGCGAGGCGTTGACGGGCGCTCCCGCTGGGTTGGTCGGCAAATGGCGCCCGTTCATCTTTGTCGCCCGCTGGTTGGTTCGCTCGGCATCGCTGCCCGTATTGGAAGCGGTCTTGCGACACGAACTGATGCATTGGCAACGGCGCGACCATTGGACGCGATGGGGAGCGACGCTTGTCGGCGTAGTGTTTGGGTGTGTGCCAGGTGTGGTGTGGATGCACCGTGAGTGGCGGGTCGCCAGCGAAGAGGCAGCGGACGATGCTGCCGCTCCGACGCCCGAACTGGCGCAGGCGTTGGCGTTGGCGTTGCAAGCCGTGCACACCTATTCCACGACGGCAGCGTTGAGCCTTGCCGGTGGTGCACTGGGGCGACGCATCGCCCGGTTGCAAGCCCGCTCCACGACCCCACCGCCGTCGCCCCGCTACCCGACGATCGCTGCCATCGGGCTTAGCACCTTCGCCCTTGCCTGCACCCTGACTCCCCCGCTGTGGTTTACCTTGCATTGCCTTGCAGAGGCGTTGGTGGCGTAAGCAAAGACCTCACGGACGCCGGGTCCACACGCGAGCGATACGGTGCAGCAAGGGGCGGCTGACGCTCCCGACCAAATAGCAAGTGTGCCCGTTGGCGCGCCACCGAATGACAGGCAACCGTGCCCGCTCAGTGGGCAAGACGATAGGTGGCTCATCTTCGTCGTCTTCGTCGGAAGCCACAACGAACAGCGAGACGAGAATGAGACCGTCCGTGTAGCGGGCATGTAAAAAAGGCGCCGTCTTAGGCAGCCGGACTTCCTCTACCCGCTCGCAAACGAAGCCAGCGGGCAGCCTTGCAGGGAGTGGGGTAGACCACTGCCGCTGGGCTTGCGCCGGCGTCAGGGTGCGAGTGATACTCGGCGGGCGTTTCGCAGGGGGGGCGAAAAGGCGAGACGGCACTTCACGAGGCGTAAGGAACCGCAGTTCGGTTACCGTCATAAACGACAACGGCGTTCCGTCCGCTCGGTAGGTTTCGGTCCGTAGCAGGATGCCGTGCTGGGCATCCAGCCAAAAGCGGTGATAGGGTTTGCCTTTGGATTTAGGCACGACCTCCACACGCCACGCTTTCCGTCCCAGCAGCGTCACGGCGACCGGCGCGCTCAGACGGTAGTTGCGGGACAGCAAGTGCACCTGTAAACTGGGTGTGTCGTCTACTGGCAGGTGCCACACGGGGCGGTCGTTAATCAGCCGCCACCGTTGCTTGCCGTCTGAGAGCAACACAACGCCTTGCAGCGGACGGGGTGCCAAATACTCAATGCGGTAGCGCTCATCGGGCAGCCGCCATTCGCGAAGCATCGCCGCATCACTCTTGTGGCTGTGCCAAGTCGTCACGACGATTTTACAGGTGTAAGCGACGGGTGGGTTGGCGGCTTTCCGTAACAACGCCTGCAGGTCTACACCACCGGCGTAGACCGCAGGCGCGCTAACGAGGGCAATAAATACGCCCCAGCGCCTCATGACATGAAGGCGCATCGGGTCAATCACCTTCCGTCCCTTCCTGCAATTCGTTGGTCGCCACCAAATGCCAAGTCGGGGCATCGCCCAGCATCAGCGCCATCGTGTCGGCGTGATAGCCGACGAGCAAGTTGACCGGCGTTTGTGCGTTTTGCGGCGGCGTTGTCTGCCAGCGCCAGAACAGCACTGCGCCGACCAAACAGGCGGCGACGGCGGCTGCCCCACACCAGAGGTGCCACGCCGCGACTTTAGGTCGGGTAGAAGTGCGGCGCAACACCCGATGGAACACGCGCCGCCACATACCCGGCGTCGGCGGCGGCGAGGGCAACGCCCGCAGTTCCCTTTGCAACCGCTGCCAATCGTGCAAGGTCTGTTGGCAAGTGGGGCAAGTCGTCAAATGCGCCGCCATTGCCGCTCGTTGCCCTTCGTCCAGCGCCCCGTCCATGTAAGCAGAAAGTTGCTCAGACCATTCTGGACATGCCATCCCTTTTCGCCCCTTTACAAGGCAAAGTTTTTGGGTTCACAGCCAATCTTTCAAGCGTTCCCGCAGCATTGTTCGTGCTCGGTGCAAGCGCGACCGCACCGTCCCAATAGGACAGCGCAACGCTTGCGCTGCCTCCTCGTAACTCAGCCCTTCCATGTCTACCAGCACGACGACGGCTTTAAACTCGGGAGGCAGTTCTTCCAGTGCCTTTTGTACCGCTCGCCAAAACTGGCGCCGCATCGCGATCGTCTCGGGGTCATCGGCGGTGTCGGGCAACTCCCATGCCCCTTCATCGTCAGCGTCGCCATCAGGTGATGGGTTGTCCAGTGAGACCACTTCCGCTCGGCTCGCTCGGCGCTTCCAGTCCAAAAAAGTGTGCGTCATGATGGTCGCCACCCAACGCACAAAGCCGTCGTCGTGCCGAAAGCGGTCAAAATCGCTCCATGCCTCCGTCAAGGCTTCCGTCAGCAAGTCCTCGGCGTCGTCGCGGTTGCCTGTTAGCCGGTAGGCGAGCCGATACAGAGCCGCTTGGTTTTCTCGGACCAATCGCTCAAACGCCCGCGCTTTGGCGGTCTCGTCCATGTTATGTCCCGACCTCCGCGCGTCGGAACGCTTCCCAACCGCAGATAAAGCGCAATAGGCACCGCGCCGGTTCCGCCCGCCAATTTGGGAACTCAACGCCATCCCTTTGCGCTCAAGCCAGTGGCACCCAATGCGCGGGTGCCCACATCCACCGCGTGAGGAGGTGTCGGGCATATGTGGAAACGCATGATGGCATGGTTGCTGGCGGGGACGATGACGCTGCCGGTTGCGGTCTGGGCGCAGCAGCCGTCCAAGAAGCCTACCCAACCGCCAGCGAAAAAAGCCCAACCGGCGAAACCAGCCCAACCGGCAAAGCCAGCGACCCCAGCAACGCCGGCAAAGCCGGCAACGCCAGCGACGCCGGCAAAGCCAGCAACCCCTGCCCAACCGGCGACGCCGGCAAAGAAGGCTGCCACCGGCACTAAGAAGCGGGCGGCGAAGCGGCATGTCCGAAAGCACCGCAAGGTGCGTCATCGCCGTCCCGCCCATCGCCGCACGACTCAGAAAGTCGCCGCTGCCAAGAAATGAGCCTCCCCACCTCTGTCGTCGTCCCGACCTTCCCGCCCAGCAGGGTGCTGGTCGCCTCCCGCCAGCACCCTGTTTTTGCCGTGCACTGCTGTGTTGAGGAAATGGGGCTTGATCGGAGGGCGGCTCTCCTGAGCCGCCGAAAAAAACGGCGCATCAAAAGACACGCCCTCCGAGGCACTGCCGAAAAGGAAAGCAGCCCTAAACGCCTAAAGGAGGTGGCGTGAGATGAAACGACGGTTCGTCAGCGGCGTTGGCTTGGTGCTGGCGCTGGTGCTGGCTGTGTCGGTTCTCGGTTGCCGGCACGGCAGCAAGTCTAGCAAAACTTCTCAGACGCCAACAACCGTGCAACCGCGCAAAGGTTAAAACCTACCTATCGTGAGCGGATAAGAACATCCTCAACGAGGCTGCCGTGCGTTGTCGCGTCGGGGGTTACGCTGTCCCCCGACGCCGTGTTATTTGTGTTTGGGCGAGAAACGAACAGGGTGCTTGAGGTGAACTCTCATGAACCTCGGTCCGACGGAATTACTTATCTTGGGGTTGTTGGTCGTCTTACTGTTCGGGACGAAAAAGGTGCCTGAATTTTTCGCCAGCCTCGGCAAAGGCATCAAGGAGTTCAAAAAAGCCATGCACGGTGAGGACGAACCCGACAGCACTCCTAAACCGCCCAGCGAAAGTTGACCGCTGGTTTTGAAGCCAGTTTCAAAAAAACGGTCGGGGCGAGGGCGTGCCCCGCCCCGACAGGCGTGGTACCCTTATTTCGCCGCCTCTACTTTCTGCACCTCAATGACATTGAACCCGCGATGGCGGTGGACGACGCCTGTGACCGTGACCTTTTGAGCAATGTAGGGCATCAGGTCGGCGTTGGCGAGTTTGTGTTCCTTGAAGGCGACATAAATTTCGCCCGTGTCGGTAGCGATGCCCAGCGGCAGCCCACCTTTCGCGCACATCTCAGCACATTGCTTGTGCCCCGGACCGCTCCCCTTCTCCTTGCCCATCGTCACATAGCAGAAGCAATCCACGACCTCGCCCGTGATGGTCGTCGGTTTGGGCTTTCTCTCTCTGGGCGCTTGCGCCAACAAGATGCCCGCAACCAACAACCCGCCGACAAGCAGCAACGCCGCAGCACGCTTCATCGCACAACACCTCCGTGAAAGTGTTTTTTAACGCCCCGCCGATGGGCGGGTCCGCTGCCGTAGCCAATGGATGTAGGCTTTGAGCGCCTCCACTTCGTCACGGTTCAGATAGCCCCGATAGGCAGGCATTTTGATGGGCGCTCGGCGCAGGAAAAATTGCGCCGCTGGATTTTTGCGAAAGCGCTCACTTACGCCGTCCAAAATCCACTGCTCCAATTCCGCCTCATCGCGCACCAACTCGGTGAAATCGGCGCTGCCCCATGCAGGAATGTAGCCCTTGAACGAACCGGGGTTGGGCGGCGAACCTCTGCCCCCCGCCCCGTGACAGGCAAAGCAGCCGCTTTGCTTGGCGACTTGATAACCTTTTGCCGCTTGCGGGTCATCGGGAGGCATTTGCCACTCGGCAACGGCTTTCCAGTAGGCAACTAAATCGCGTAACTCGTCGTCCTTAATAACGCCCCGATAAGCGGGCATGTTCACCAACCGCTCTTTGCGCTCTCGTTGGTAATTGGTGCTTTCCCGCAACCGTTTGGGCGCGCCGTCCAGAATCCATTCGGCGATTTCGCTTTCATCGCGGACATACATCATCGCTGTTCCCCCATCCCATGGCGGGCAATCCCATTGGGGGCGTTTGGCAAATGCGACGCCACGAATGCCACCTGGTCCGTGACAAGTGAAGCAGCCCAACCGTTCCGCGATGTGCTTGCCCCGTTCCACAGAAGCGACGCTGCCTTGCCGCCATCGGGCGACGCCCCACGCCGTCAAGAGCGCCACATTTTCGGCGACCAACACGATGACCAGCCCCCATCGGCGCAGCGCCTGCAGCATCGCCGTCACCTTCCGTCGCTCCCAAACATTTCAAGCGCCATCTACGACAGTTTTGTTCCGCCTTCAGGATGGCGTCGCTGAACCGACGGGCGCTGTAAGCCAGATTACAAACCTTGCCAAGCCGCCGCAAGGAGGGCAAATCGCAGATGAGGACAGATGCGAATGGGCTGATGGTCGTAAGCGATCCCTGTCACGGCGCAATTCGCTTGCTTTGTTGAGTTACCCTTTCGGCAGTTTTTTCGGCGGCTCAGAGAGCCGCCCTCCGAGAGCCACCTTGTCGTTCGGAGGGCGCGTCTCTGACGCGCCGATTTCTTTGCGGCGGCTCAGGAGAGCCGCACTCCGAGAGCCACCTTGTCGTTCGGAGGGCGCGTCTCTTGACGCGCCGTTGTTTGGCGGCTCAGGAGAGCCGCCCTCCGAGAGCCACCTTGTCGTTCGGAGGGCGCGTCTCTTGACGCGCCGTTGTTTGGCGGCTCAGGAGAGCCGCCCTCCGAGAGCCACCTTGTCGTTCGGAGGGCGCGTCTCCTGACGCGCCGCTGTTCAGCGGCTCAAGAGAGCTGATACGCACACCCAACCGTGCCCGCAATCCGTGTTGCTTTGCCAATCGCTGAGGGCGCTCGCATCGTAGGTCTGCACTGTGCTGCCAAATAGCGGTAACATGCCGAAGATGTCTTTGGGGCAAATCAACGCGAGGGGCAATTCCTTCCCCTTTCAAGAAAATGGCATCGCCCCACAGAAGCCGTAGCGGTTGCGCGGCAGCGTTGATAACGCTCAGTTCATCGGGCGCCAAATCGGCGAACAAGTTCACGCGGCTCAAATACCAACGCTCCGCTTGCGCCGTCAGCGCTTTCTTCACCGCTAAACCCTCACGACAAAACGCAACGCTTGCTGGTGGCGCGCGCCATGCCGCACCCTTACGATGGTAGCGTAAGGTAAGGCGGTTCGGCGGCGCGGGCGTTTTGGCGTAATTCCCGCAGCCTCATGATTCCCGTCACGCAACTGCTGACCTGCGGATGCGCAAGGACGAACTTGACGGCGGCTTCAGGCAACGGCAGATGGGGCACCAACGCCCGCAACTTTTCGGCATGCTCCGGCGCAAACAGTCGCCCACCCGCAAATGGGCTGCGGGCGAGCACCCCGACGCCTTTTTCTACCGCCAGCGCAAACAATTGCTCTTTCGCTTCTGTCTGCAAAAAGTTGAACCCGCACTCTACAACTTCCACGACGCCCCGCTCAATGGCGCGACGACACGCTGCCACCGACGACGAAATGCCCACCGCCCGCGCTTTGCCTTCCCGCTTGAGTCGGTGCAGCGCCTCAAAGGGCTCATCGCGCTCCACGATTTCCACGCTGGGGTCGTGCAGCAAAAACACATCCACATAGTCGCACCGCAACCGCCACAAACTCAATTCGCATTGCCATCGCAAATAGTCCGGGTCAAAGCGCTGGTCCACGAAGCCTTGCGCGTCAACATAGAGCGATTGGGCGCCGTCGGCGCCGACTTGGTAGCCCGCTTTAGTGACGATGACGACTTTGTCGCGGACATGGCGCAACGCAAATCCCAAGATGACCTCTGAGCGTCCGTTGCCGTAAACATCGGCAGTGTCAAAAGTCGTCACGCCCAAGTCCACAGCGTGGCGGATCAAATTAACCGCCTTTTTGGCGTCAATGCGCCCCCAGAACAGCCCACCAATTTCCCAACAGCCAAAACACAGTGCCGAGACCGTCAACCCCGTCCGTCCCAGTGGGCGATACTCCATCCCTATTTCGCTCCCCCTTTCGTCAGCGCAAAACGGTGCGCAGCGCTTCCAGTTGTGCCAGCCGATACGCCAAAAAGCCTGCTAACGGCGGCACAAAACAGGTCACGACAAACCGCAACAGCGTGATGGGCACGCCGACAAAGGCGATCTCCATCGGGTAGCGCGTGAACGACCACAACTGCCACGCCGTCAAGTAAGCGACGACGGTGCCGATGCCCGCGCCTGCTTTCAGCAGCACCATCGCGATGGGGAAACTCGTGTAGGGACCGCCTGGCGTCAATGCACCTGCAAGGCAACCGATGGCAATCCCGCGCCAACCCGATTCCGCTGCCAGCCACTTTTGCACCCATTCAGGCGGCACTAAGTAGCGGATAAGCCCTTCGCACAAGAAGGCGCAGAACACCAACGGGAAAGTCGTGACGAAAGTGTGCCAACCGTCCTTCAGGGCTTGCGTCGGAATGCCCTGCGCCTTCCACGCCGCCGCGCAAAACAGCCCGACGGTCACCGCTGCGATCAGCAGCGTGCTCAACAGCATCGCACTGTTCGCCCCCTTTGCACTCAGCGCGCTAAGTTTGGATGGGGTTTGTGAGGGCGACAGGTCGGTCGCCCCTACTTGCTACCGGTTGCCCTGTCGGGCGTCGCGATCACGCATCCCGTCGGATGCACCTCTGCCGCCCAATCAGGCGGCAAATAAGCGGTGGCGTGTTCGTCCACGAGCAGACATGGACCGCGCAAAACGGTGCCTGCACCCAACCGCTGCCGCTCCCAAACCGCTGCTGCCACGATACCGTTGCCGGTCCACAGCGCAACGGTGGCAGACGGACGAACCGCTCTGCGACGGGGCAAACGCGGCAGCGAGGGTTTGGTGCGCACACCGATACACCGCACCCGCACCGTCACGATGTCCACTGCCGCACCGGCGTAAATGTGCCCGAAACGCTGTTGATGCAACCGCTCAAACGCCGCGCGGATTACCCCTTCGCCCCATTCGCTCACGGGCACTGTCAACTCATGACCCTGCCCGCGATAGCGCATGTCCAAAGCCACTTGCACGGCGATGCGGTCATCGGCAAAACCCATCTGCCGCAGTTCCTTGCGCCCTTTTTCTGCCAACCGCTGGGCAAGGCGCTGAGTTTTTGTTAAGCCATCAGTGTCCAGCGGCGCCGCAATCGTTTGCGCCCTATCGCGCACCGTGTCCATGACGACCGCGCCCAACGCCGACAATGCGCCCGCAAAAGGTGGCAGCAACACCGTGCTGATTCCCAACAACTCTGCCAGCAAACACGCGTGCAATCCGCCAGCGCCGCCGAAACTGACGAGGGCAAATTCGCGTGGGTCGTGCCCGCGTTCGGCGCTGACCGAAAGCAACGCCCGTGCCATATTGGCGTTGGTGACAGCGATGATGCCTTCTGCGGCGTCGCGCAGAGTGGCGTTCATTTCCTGCGCCAATGGCGTCAAAGCGCGTTCCGCCAAATCGCGGCGCAGCCGCAAGCGCCCGCCCCAAAACCGCTCAGGGTCTAACCGCCCCAACAGCAAGTTGGCGTCGGTGACCGTTGGCGCTTGCCCGCCGAACCCGTAGCATGCGGGACCGGGCTTTGCCCCCGCGCTGTGCGGGCCGACTTGTAACGCCCCACCCACATCCAGCCATGCGATGGACCCACCTCCAGCACCGATGCTGCGGATAGCGATGGACGGCACACGCAACGGTAACCCGCCGATTTCGTTCTCCGTCGTGACCGTCGGTGCGCCGACGCACAGCGCGACATCGGTGGAAGTGCCGCCCATGTCAAGCGTCAACACGCGCTCAAAGCCGACTTGTTGGGCGATGAACAATGCACCGATGACACCCGCTGCGGGACCCGAATAGAGCGTGTGGACGGGAAAGCGCCGCACCCATGTCGGCGCCACGCTGCCGCCAGACGATTGCGTCACCCAAAACTGCATCCCGCCAGAGCGCCGCACGATACGGTGTAACCGTTGCAAATAGCGGCTCATGACAGGACCGACGAAAGCGTTGAGCACCGTCGTCGCTGTCCGCTCGTATTCGCGAAATTCAGGCAAAACTTCGTGCGAAACAGAAACGAACCAACGATAGCGACGGGCGATTTTTGCCAACATCCGTTCGTGTGCGGGGTTAGCGAAACTAAACAGCAGACAGATAGCGATGGCTTCCGCACGGCTTTGGCGCGCCGCTTGGAGAACCCGCTCCGCTTCATCAGGGTTCAGCGGTATCAGCACCGTTCCATCGGCGGCGGTGCGTTCGCGGACAGTGAAACGGTGCTTGCAGGGCACGATGGGGTCGGGGCGTTCCACGCAAAGGGTGTAAAGGTTGGGGCGTGTTTGCCGCCCAATCGCCAAAACATCCCGAAACCCGTCCGTCGTGACGAGTGCCGTCACCGCCCCCTTGCGTTCCAGCACGGCGTTGGTGGCGACCGTCGTCCCGTGCACGACGACAAAGCCAGCGGGCAATTGCAACTGCCGCAATGCGTCAGCGACACCGCGCTCAAATGTCGGCGGCGTTGACAACACCTTGTGCACACGCCATTGCCCATCGTCCGTCAGCACGACCACATCCGTGAAAGTCCCGCCGATGTCCACACCGACCAACATCGTCCGCGTTCACCCGCCAAAATGTTGGCTCAGGCTATCTCACAAAGCCCCAATGCTGTGTTGAAACAATGGTGTTCGGTCGGAAGGCGGCTCTTCGGAGGGCGGCTCTCTGAGCCGCCAAACAGCGGCGCGTCGGGAGACGCGCCCTCCGAACGACAAGGCGGCTCTTCGGAGGGCGGCTCTCTGAGCCGCCGAAAAAACGACGCGTCAAGAGACGCGCCCTCCGAACGACAAGGCGGCTCTTCGGAGGGCGGCTCTCTGAGCCGCCGAAAAAACGGCGCGTCAAGAGACGCGCCCTCCGAACGACAAGGTGGCTCTTCGGAGGGCGGCTCTCTGAGCCGCCGAAAAAACGGCGCGTCAAGAGACACGCCCTCCGAACGACAAGGTGGCTCTTCGGAGGGCGGCTCTCTG
>BEHT01000028.1 GCA_002898575.1 bacterium HR17 | reverse complement strand
GATGAGTGCATGATGTTACATGCACCTGCCCCATTTGTTTCTTTCCGATGGGTTGTTTCGCATGTTCCTGACTGGCCCGTAGTCTATTGTGAATCCCACAATTATTTTTATTACCCTCAAGACGAATGGTTAGAAGATAGGTTCTATTTTGAGATTATTCTCACTGACTTTTCGGTGCAAAAGCGGCGAGCGTCGTATTACTCAGGGAAATTGCCGCGATATCCTGGATTGAGGTGAAAATTGCCATCATTCCCCCTATTGTGGGGGAATCAAAAGGAGGGAGATAACCATGCGCCGTCGCACAATGTTGGTCGTTGCAACGGTTCTTTCAATCGTGTCGGTTATTGCTCCGCTTTTGGCGGGGTATTGTATGAACTGTGTGTCTGGACACTGCGAGAGTGGGTGCACAGCGGTCCCCACCTCATACGTGGTGAGTTACTGCGTCGCCTGTCAGTTACCAGATGGTTCTTTCGCCTGCACCGCTTGCGATTTCCAAATATACTACTGCGTGAGAGAGGGGTATGTTTGCTCCAGTCCCCCATACATCTACGTGCTTATCTACGAGGAGAATAAGCGCCAACTTTACCCACCGTTCAGTTGCGTGTGGGTCGAGAGTATAAAAAGGTATCGGTGCCAGTGATTAGGAAATAGGAGGACTGAGATAATTGATGAGGCGTAAGTTATGGATAACCTCTGTCATTCTCGAAATCACACTGGTCGGGGTGTGGTGGTGGGTATGGCAAGCCCCATACCGCACCCTGACCACTTTTGTGAACGCACTATACGCAGGCGACATCAAAACCATCTATGAACTAACCCCTGTTCATGAGCGGGAACAAACGGGAGTGAACATGGAGTTAGTTGAACGAACCTATCGCCAATTCCTTAAGCCCTTGTTGGATCAGCACTATCCGCGTGAGAAACTCGTTCGCATCCAACGGGAGTCATCCAAGAATGTCGGTTCTCGCCGTCAAGCGCTTTTCTATCTCTGGTTCCGAGATGAGCGATATCCTTTGGTCATTTACCTTTGCCATCCACCTGACCGACAGGGATGGCGGGTTCCGTTCAGTTACTTTGTTTGGCTGACAGCGAAAGGGTTGTATGGCAATCCGACACCTATCATGCATCAATTAGGTTATGAGAAAGTTGCCACGGCAGACGGTGGGACATTTTGGTTGCAGTAAGAATGAGGTGTCACACGAGATGGCTACAATGACCTTAACTGTAGCCATAGCATCAGTGGGTAAGGTTCATAACGCGTGGAGCAAGGGGGAAATTGGCGCATTGGAAGATGCGCCTTACTAAAAAGGAGGTGTCGGTCATGATGGCGAAAGTCGCAAAGTCGGTGATGCTGGGAGTCGCACTGACAGTGATGGCGGTGATGATGCAGCGAGTTTGGTCTGGAGCGCCTCAAGACCCTTTGGCTGAATGGGCATATCCAAAGGCAAAGCGTGGAGCGGAAGGAACAAACCAACCACCTTTGCTCTGGACGAAACTCACCACTACTGACCCCTTTGAGAAGGTATGGGAGTTTTATTGGAAGAAAGTGAGCAGGGGAATGACCACGGGGCTGCCGAAAATAAAAAGTGGGACATTTTATGCAGGGACGGAGAAGGAGAAAATCGTGAGCGCTTATTTTGGGGATGACAACCCGGCTGGTAAGTTGGGCGTGTTTGTGATTAGGGAGGAGAAAAGGACGGTTTCCGTCACCATCATGCAGCGGGCGAAAGAGAAAGTCACGACCATCATTGTGGCTGTTGACCAGCGTTGAAGATGTCTTCACTTCTTTTGTTCAATGTCTTCTCAGAAGATGAGGGGGGAAGGAGACAGCAAGTCAAGTCAAAGGAAGTGATAAGCGATGAAGCGAACGGGTTTGACCTTGATAGAGTTGGTAGTTGTTTGTGCGATTATAGCGGTTTTGGTGGGGATAATTTGGGTAGTGATGGCGCCGGCGAGGGAGAAGGCGAGGCAGACAGTGTGCATCAGCAACTTGACACAAATTGGACATGCCTTCAGGATGTATCGGGATGATTGGGATGGTGTGGAACCGCAGAAAGGTGTGCAATTGGAGTATTGGCAGTTAGGGTTGCCCGACAGATGGTATTGGGGGAAAGCTATACGCCCTTATCTCAAATCAAAAGATGTTTTGCGCTGCCCCAGTTGTTTTCTTCAACCAGGAGGATGCCCTCCAAAGCCATCTACTACTTACGCCACCAATTACTGTGTGGGAGGAGATTATGTAGATTTCGGTCTGCCTTACGATGCTTGTGCTCCTTTTGGAAGTCTAAATGCGGCTCGTTTTTTACCTTTCCTGAAATTGTTCCCAAATTCCTGATTGGCCTATTCTACTTTGTCCAGCCCATCATTATTTCTACTTTCCACTCAGAAAAGCCATCGCCTTGGTCGCCAAAAGGAACCAAAGCACACTAACAACCACCATCGCACCACCCCAAACTTTGCGACGAACAAGTAGTGCGTAAAGGCTCAGACAGAAAACGGAAACGGCGACATCTTCACGACAAAGCAAAGCGAAGAAACAAGCAAATGCGAAAGGAATTGGACGACCTTCGTCAAGGGCATCAATTGCCCAAAGGATGAAGGGGATGGAAAGCAAGATAGGATGGAAATCAAAGAAGAGCATTGTGCAAGCAGCGGGATGGAACAGATAGGCAAGGGCAAGAAGGATGGCGTAGCGTTGGTTGCCTGTGTGGCGGAAAGCGAGGCGGTAGACAGGGATAGTGCCCAACGCTAAAGCGATGGTTTGTGCAAGGAAAAGCCAAAAAGGGTGAGCCCAAATTCGGTAGAAGGGAACGAAGACGAACAATATGGGGCTGAAATGGTCGGCGAAAAGATGCCAACCGCGAACGGTCACAAAGGGCGTATAACCGTTTGCCAAAAGCCAAACCCCTTGCTGAAAGATGCCCAGATCAAAGGCTTGTGCGCCAAGAAGGTAGAAACGGCGAAGTGAAATTCCAACCATCAAAAGAACCCATATGCTAAGTCCAAATGCGGCTATTGTAATTGCTCTTAGTCGTCCATTTATTGTCAATAGTGTCGCTTTAAGTGTCATGTCCGTTCACCGAGGTGGTTTTAGTGGTATTATCCCGCCGTTATGAAGATACACAAACCGATAACCTGCCTTATACATCCAAGCGTCTCCTTCATTAAAACCGATCAAGGAGTGGGCTGTTGTGTAGACAAAGTAACTGAAAGGGACATACCATTTCTTCTCCCCCAGAGGGCGGGAGACAAATGCAACTAAAGGGGGACTTATTTCATTTCCCTCCCTATCTCGGTGGTGAAGGACAAACAATACCGCCGTATCGCGAATCCAAATTTCTGGTCTCCCACTTCTTGTAGAAGAGCGTCTAATACCTACAAGTTGGTAGCGGTCAAGGAGAAGCGGACGCAAAAGATGTTGAACCGTGTATTGGATAAGGTCGGGAGTAATAATCTCAAGTTTGCGTTCCTTAGGAGGTGCAAGGTTGTAAAGGGTGTTTACATCGCTCCGTTCTAAAGCAACCAGAAAAGTCTTTAAAGTGCGATAAGGTGCTTGCCACTGCCACCACCATACTAAGACAACCAATAGTCCGACACCTATTCCCCCTAACATTACCCTTTTCAGCCTCATTGATTGTGTCCCTCCTTTTACTCAATCATTTCATCACGCAGAGAAGTATTGAATCGAGAGGAACACAATCAAATGGGCGTGGTCCTGCCATGTTTACAAATGGCTGGACATCTTGGCGGTATGGTGGACAAGCATAGGCGGAATTAACTGGAACGCATTCAATATTGACAAAGTTACAAGCCGTGCAAGCGTAAGGGTTTTGCGGGTCAGAAATTTCACACAGGGCACATACAGCGAAAGGACGCCCCAAGACCTTACCATCTACACAGCCTTTGGGGCAAGAAGTTATCATACACGATAAGCAATACCCCACCAACCATACCTGCAACATTAACGGGAGAACTGTCACACCCCCGACTATCAACGCCACCAACAAGACTTTACTCCTAAGCCTTTCCAGTCTTCTCATCATGACTGACACCTCCTCAATAAGTTGGAAGTCTTAATACATAGTCGGCTGAGTTCACTACTTCTACTGAAAAATTATCAAGACGCAGCACATGTAAATGCCTATCCATCCATTTATAATCTGGATCGCACAGGAGATGATGCACATCGCAATAAAGAAAAGGCCAATCAGGAATGTGAGAAATTGCCCAACTAAAAGACACAACTCCACCTGGCCATAGCAGACATTCATCGTATCGGTAACCGAACAATCGAACATCGTCGTGAGTGCAGTAATTAGGCAAGTAGGAAGCGATTCTGATGAATGGGTCACGAAATTCAGAAGGGCAAATCCATACAGATTTCGTCTTTAGGTAAGGTTCTACACACGAGTTTGGAGAACCCTTCTCTGGCGGTAGCCCCACTTGCCAATATTCTAACCGCATTCCTTTTTGTGGCTCAACACCATCCCAATCATCCCGATACATCCTGAAGGCATGTCCAATTTGTGTCAAGTTGCTGATGCACACTGTCTGCCTCGCCTTCTCCCTCGCCGGCGCCATCACTACCCAAATTATCCCCACCAAAACCGCTATAATCGCACAAACAACTACCAACTCTATCAAGGTCAAACCCGTTCGCTTCATCGCTTATCACTTCCTTTGACTTGACTTGATGTCTCCTTCTCCCACACCTTCCCCCTCATCTCCGCTGACCATGCATTTATCAACCTACTCGCCTCCTCTTCCCCCTTCACCACCTTCACAAACTCCTCCAATGTCCTCACTACTCCCATCCCAGCCTCTTTCTGAACCCATACCAATTTCCCTTCAATGAAACCATACGCCCTCGGTGAAAAGAAGGCGTTCAACGCCTTGCTTATTGACCCATCCTCATCGGCAATAACCTTAACCTTCCATCCATTCTTGCTCACAACTTCATTCACTTTCTCCGCTTTGTCTCGGATAACCAAAATCCCTGCTATCTCTTTCCTCACAGTCTCCCACTTACTGAAAACTTCCGCCCACTCTTCCAAATTTCGTGCCCCGCATCCCTCACAGCCACCAAAAACGACAACTAACATAGGAAGCGATGAATTAGAAGGAGGCGAGAGATTGATGCCAAGTTGCTTGAAGGTTGTGCCGATAGTCGGGTCAGAAGCAAGGGCTTGTTGAAAGCGGCGCTGATTTTCCCACGCTCTCTTTTTGGCTTCCCAAAAAGCAAACAAAGTATTCCCTTCAGGGGAGTTGACAGCAAGAAAAGCGAACACTCCCGTGAGAATGACCAGCACACCGACCAAAAACCTCAGCCTCTTTTCAGGTTTCATCGCCGCTTCCAGCCATTGAAGCCTTGTCTGCCCCCTGCCATCCTTTTCACCCTCCGACTTGTTTTACCAAACCAGTAACACCACATTTAACCATGATTCTCTTCAGAAGGCGGCTCTCCTGAGCCACCGCCTCATCAAACATCCGTTCGGCGCGTCAGGAGACGCGCCCTCCGATGACCCGTCCCACTTATTAATCCCCTTTCGCCCGTCAAAAGAGGAACCTAATTTTTGTCGCTTTCGTCGCCAGTTTTAGCGTTTTTGGGCGATGACCTTTCAGCGCCCTATTCCAACATCGCTCTCAGTTTCTTCAAGACAGCGTTGAGGCGCTTTCGCACAGCGCGGCGACTGATCCCCAACCCTTGCGCCACTTCTGCCTGACTTTTTCCCTCCCAGAACAAACAATGAACAAGGAAGCGGTCTTTTTCGGACAACCGTGCAAGGGCTTCTTGAAGGGCAAGGCGCAAAATAATCCTGTTTTCGTCCCAATCGGTTGCCACAAACTCCAAAACATCGCACGGTTCACCCTCGTCTGTTGGGAGGGAGGGCTCAACGAGGGGAACGCAACGGGCAGCGTAAGCCCATTCCTCTCTCCAAAACCTTTTGAGAGCCGCCAAAATGTAACGGGTCAAAGTGTTGTCATCGGCATCAGGCTGTTCAAACAGACACTGACATGCTGCCGCCCGAGCAAGGGCGAAAAGTTCCGCTTGCCACTCCCTTTTTGTCCAGTTTGGCGGGCGTTGCCACCTTTGCGCCCTTTGCAGTGCGGCTTTGATCCCTTGCACCCGCTTCAAGGGTCACCCATCGCCGTTACCTCCCACGACAACCTTTCCGCTGAGGTCGTTGTGGCGAAATTTTGTTCACAAAGAGGGCGTGAACGCAACGGTTCTAAATAGACCGACTGTGCCTTGAAACTTTTGAGATCGGTGACGACGCTTTTGAGTGGGGTGTTTTACCTGACCTGTCAAGTTTTCAACTTGTGGGGACTTTTGACGGGGTTGAGGAGACGAGACGAAGGGTGCGGGAGGAGGTTGAGCAGGTCGGCAAATCGGGAAAGCATCGGGTTAATCGTTGTTGCATGCAAAACGGTAGCGTCAGGGTGTGTTCCTGACAGTCGTTAACATGCAAGGTGAGGCAAAAAAAATTTCGTCGCCTTTTGCAGGGTGCATCTTCTGATGCGCCGATTTTTGGCGGCTTAGGAGAGCCGCTCTCCTAAAGTCGTTAACTGGCGTTTGGGAAGGGCATTAAACTTTTTTCACCTACGAGTTAGGACGGATGTGCTTTTGAAGGTTTTTTCAGCCGCCTCGTTGATGCTCCCCAATTCAACTTATTGCCTTCAAATGCTTCCCTCCCCGCTCTAGTCAGAGAATCAACATCGTGGACGGGAAAGGGTGACAGTGTCAAAATTGTTTGCGGCTTAACGCGCGCTCAAAACATCACCCCGAATCGGGAGCGCTTACGCTTATGCGAGCAGAAATTGATGCGATACTGGACAAACTGGAAAAGCCGATGGCGGTTGAGGAGAAAACAGGTTGTCGCAACTTTGCGGTCATCGGAGGCTTTGACCGCTACATGGCGGCGTGGGCGAAGCGGGCGGGGGAGTTGTGTGACGGTGAACTGAGGGAATATTTTGCTCAAATTGCCCAGTTGTTTGAAGGTTACGCTGATGCGGCGGTGACGGAGCGCCGCTGTCGCATTCTACAAGCTCGCCACCTGTTGACCCAATTGCGCCAACGGTTGGGCGAAGTGAAGCAAGCAGCCCTTAACGCTCCTGCCCCATCGTCTGAACCGGCGCTGCCGTCTGAGGGTGCCCCTCCTTTTACGCCGTTTGCGACACCGCCCCAAGCCCACCGGCGTGCTCCTGGCGAGCCGCCCCGTGCTGAAAAACCGTCGTTGCCGTCCACCGTTATTTCGCTGCGGCAAATTCAACCGCCCGACGATGCAGTGACGCCTCACACTGACCAACCGATCGGTTCCCAACTGTCTGTTAACGCCCCCCGACCTGTGCCTTCCCACCTCCAGTCCCCAGCCCCAAAGCCTTTGTCGCTTGACGACCCCGTTCGGTTTCTCAAAGGTGTCGGACCGCGGCGGGCGAAATTGCTGAAGCGGCTCGGTGTGGAGTCGGTCGGCGATTTACTGCGCTTTTACCCGCGCCGTTACGAAGACCGCCGCAATTTGAAGGCGCTGTCGGAGGTCGCGCCGAGCGAAAAAGTCGTCGTGCAGGTGCAGGTCATCGGCAAACCGTTCACCGAAGAGCGCAAACACCTACTCATCACCAAAGTCCCTGTCAGTGACGGAACGGGGCGTGCTTTTCTCGTCTGGTTCAACCAGCCCTTCATGGAGCGCAAGTTCCACATCGGGCAAAGGTTGTTTGTGTTCGGCAAGGCGACGCAGGTTTTCGGGCAGTTGACCTTCCAAACGCCCGATGTGGAAGAGGTTACAGGCGACGCCGCGTTGCAAGTTGGTCGGCTCGTCCCCGTTTACCCCTTGACAGAAGGTTTGAGCCAAAACTTTGTTAGAACCCTCGTCCAAGAGACAGTCGTCCGCACCGTTAGCCGCTTGGAAGAGACCTTGCCTGAGGAAATTCGGCGGCGTTACAACCTAATGCCCCTCAACGAAGCATTGCGGCAAATCCATTTTCCCGACGATGACGAGGGGTTGGAAGCGGCGCGCCGGCGCGTCGTGTTTGACGAGTTTTTGACGCTGCAATTGGTGCTGACGCTGCGCAAAAAGGGCGTCAAGGAACATGAGGGCATCGCCTTTCATGTGGACTGGGACGCCGTTAAGGGGTTTTTCCGCTCTTTGCCCTTTGATTTGACCGACGACCAGCGTAAGGTCATCGGCGAGATTTTAGCGGACATGCAAACACCCCACCCGATGAACCGCCTATTGCACGGAGAAGTCGGTTCGGGCAAAACGGTCGTGGCAGCGACTGCCATGTTCGTCGCCGTGCAAAACGGCTACCAAGCCGCCTTCATGGCGCCGACGGAAATCCTCGCCGAGCAGCATTACCGTGTCCTGCGGGAACTTTTCTGGAAGCACGGCATTGACGTCGTTCAACTCGTCGGGAGTTTGACACCCGCTAACAAGCGCAAGGTGCGGATGAAAATTCGCGAGGGCGTGGCGCAAATCGTCGTCGGCACCCACGCGCTCATTGAGGAAGCGACGGAGTTTCACCGTTTGGGTTTGGTCGTTGTGGACGAGCAGCATCGGTTTGGCGTCATGCAGCGGGCGAAACTGATTTGGAAGGGTCAATCGCCCGATGTCCTCATCATGACAGCGACCCCCATCCCACGCACTTTGGCATTGACAGTTTATGGAGATCTGGATGTCTCCGTTATCCGCAAACTGCCGCCAGGGCGGCAGCGGGCGAAAACTTATTGGTTGCACACGAGCAAGAGGATGCTGGCTTACGAGTTCGTCAAAAAGGAGCTGGCGAAAGGGCACCAAGCCTATGTCGTTTGCCCGCTCATTGAAGAGTCGGAGAAACTGGAAGATGTGCAGTCGGTTTACCGCCACGCCGAATGGCTGCAGCAAAGCGTCTTCCCCGACTACACAGTCGGTGTCTTGCACGGGCGCATGCCCGGCTACGAGAAGGACGAGACCATGGACGCGTTTCGGCGCAACGAAATTCAAGTGCTGGTGACGACGACCGTCGTAGAAGTCGGTGTGGATGTGCCCAACGCGACCGTGATGGTCGTGGAAGATGCCGACCGATTTGGGTTGGCGCAACTGCACCAGTTGCGGGGTAGGGTAGAGCGGAGCGAGCACCCCTGCTTTTGCGTCCTCATCGCCGACCCGTCAACGGATGAAGCGAGAGAGCGGCTGCGGGTGATGACGAAAACGAACGACGGGTTCGTCATCGCCGAACACGACCTGAAGTTGCGCGGTCCAGGCGAATTTTTGGGCACTCGCCAACACGGTCTGCCTGACTTGAAACTTGCGGACATCGTCCGCGATGTGGACATTTTGATGCAAGCGAGAGAGTGCGCTGAGCACATCGTGGAAGTAGACCCACGCCTTGAACGCCCTGAGCATAAGCACCTGCGGGTAAAAGTGGAAGCGCTGGAGGGCGGCGCTGAACTGTTACGGGTGTCGTGAGCGTCGCGGTTTTAACCCCCATCGCGGCTTTCGGGCAGTTTTTTGCCCAGCAATCGCGCCAGCAGGTAAATAGCACCTTGTTTGTCCAGCGGGCGATTTTCGCTCCCGCAACGGGGCGATTGAATGCACGACGGGCAACCCGATTTGCACGGGCAACGGGCGACGGTGTCCAGCGTCCGTTCCAGCAACTCGGTCAGCCGTTCAAACGCCGTCTCGCAAAACCCGACCCCGCCGGGCACGCCATCGTAGACGAAAATGGTCGGGCGGTGCGTGTCGGGGTGCCAAGGGGCGTAGGAGATGCCTGCAATGTCCTCGGGGTCCGTCATTGCCACCAACGGCATCAACGCGATGGTGGCATGTTCGCTGGCGTGTAGCGCGCCCATCAAATGCAGTGCTCGTTCATCCAATTCCTGCACCAGCAAATCGTCCACGCAAATCCAAAAGCCCATCGTCTCAAATTCGTCGGCGGGCAGATCCAACACTTCTGCCGACAGCACTTCATCGGAGAACAGGCGCAAGCGCTTGAAACCGATGACTTGTTCGCGCACCTTCAATTCGCCCCAAAACGCCCGACCCAAGTTAAGCGGCGTCTCGCCTCGCACTGCGAGCACCTGCGTGTCCTTCTCTTCCAGCGGAACGGTGTAGTAATCCACCGTCGCCGGTTGCACATAAGCGACCCGCTTTGGCAAATCCAGCGCTTCCACGAAGTAGGTATCGCCCATGTGCAGATAAATGGCGTTAGGGTAAAGGCTGCGGAAAACACGCTGACGGTCAGCGAGCCCGATGACCACACCTTTGGAGCGGTCAACGATCTCAAACTCGTCGCCAGTGACGGTGCGCAGTCCAAACTCATCGTGGGGGCGATGACGCAACAGCCAAAATTTGCGCCGCTCCGCACTGACGACGCCTTCCGCTTCCATCCTCGCCACCAACTCATCAAACAGGTCGCCGAAAAACTCGCGGTCGTTTTCGGTGAGAGGCAACTCGTAAGCGGCGCACATCAAATGGGCAGCAGCGATGTAGCGGTTGCGGGGTGAGACGGCAATCGGTTCGGCGCCTTGCAACAGAAACTCAGGGTGCCGAACGATGTACTGGTCAACAGGGTTGGAGGTCGCAATGAGGACGACCAACCCTTCCTTCTGCCGCCCGGCACGCCCCGCCCGTTGCCAAGTGCTGGCGATGGTGCCGGGATAACCGACCAACAGCGCGGCATCCAGTTCGCCGACATCAATCCCTAACTCCAACGCACTGGTCGCGATGACCGCCAACAGTTCCCCGCTGAACAACTGCCGCTCAATATCGCGACGCACTTCGGGCAAATAGCCGGCGCGGTAGCTTTGCACCTTGTCCCTGAGGTCATCCATCCGTTCGCTTGCCAACTGTTCGCGAGTGTAACGCAAAAGCAACTCCGCCATCGCCCGTGATTTGACGAAAACGATGGTGCGGATGCTTTCCCGCATCAACTGCACGAGCAAGCGAACGGCTTCCGTGCTGGCTTTAGCGCGGATGCCTGCTTCCAAATCCAAATAAGGCGGGTTCCAAATCGCCAAAGTTTTCGCTGGCGACGGCGAGGCGTCCTCGCCGACGATATAGAAGGGCAAACCGATGAGGCTGCGCAACGCTTCTTCGGGATTGCCCAAAGTCGCCGAAGCGCAGATAAAAATCGGGTCGCTGCCGTAGAAGCGACAGAGCCTGCGCAACCGCCGCACCGTGTAGGCGAAATTGACGCCGAAAACGCCCCGATAGGTGTGCAACTCATCCACGACGACGAACTGCAGGTGCCGGAAAAATTGTGCCCAAAGGCGGTGGTTGGGCAAAACGCCCGCGTGCAGCATGTCGGGGTTGGTTAAAACGATGCGGCAACGGTCACGAATGAGGCGGCGCTGGTCAGCGGGTGTGTCGCCATCGTAGGGAGCGGCGGGAACCTCGTCCATCAACCCCAGTTCCTGTAACTTGCGGAGTTGGTCTTGTGCCAGCGCCTTCGTCGGGAACAGGTAAAACGCCCGCCCGTTCCGATTGCGCAGCAACGCGTCCAGCACGGGCAGGTTGTAGCAAAGCGTTTTGCCCGAAGCGGTCGGTGTGAAGACGGCGACATGCTGCCCGCGCCGGGCGGCATTTAGGGCTGTCGCTTGGTGGCGATAGAGGCGCTCAATACCGACGCGTCTTAGAGCGGCGCTCAGGCGTGGGTCCAACGGTTCGTCGGGGTCGGCGAACGCAGCGGGACGGGCGGGGATTTTGAAAATGGCGACCAACCGCTCCCCACCGACGAGGCGGCTCAACTTCCGCAAAAACGCGTCCCAAGTGCCGTTTTGCCCGCCAACCATACTTGCGGTCACCGCCGGGAAATTTTGCGGCAGGCGCGGGCGTTCCTCAAAGTAAGGCAGCGACAAGTCGGCGGGCAGTGGCCCCGGCGGGATTTGAACCCGCGACCTCCGGCTTGAAAGGCCGGTGTCCTAGACCAGGCTAGACGACGGGGCCGCAAGGCAGCGCGCATTCATGATAGCACAAACAAGCCCAAAGGCAAGACACCCCTTTGAGGGGTCGGAGGTTCCCTTAGCGGCGTTGCTGAACAGTCCAGACGGTGCCAAGGACTTTGGGCTTGACAAAGCGCTGAGCGGGAGCGCAAGTGGTGTTAGGTTTCAGCCGTTGAAATCTTGGAACACAACGGTTGCTTTTGAGATGTCGTTGCCTTTGCCAAACCCGCAAAATTATAAGCGGTAACCCCAACGCAAAGGTTAGTGTTCCAAACATCTTTTGCGTATAGCCTAAGACCGACGGGGTGTCGGGGGATATGCGTTTGCTGCATTGTTCCGATGCGCATTTAGGAGCGGAGATGCACGGGCGCCGCGACGCAGACGGGCGCCATTCGCAGTTCAAGGATTTCGTGCGCTGTCTGGACTGCATGGTGCAAGTGGCGCGGGAGCGGCAGGTTGACGCTGTCGTGTTCACGGGCGACGCTTACCATTACACGCGTCCTGACCCTTTGTCGCAGCGCGAATTTTTGCGCCGCGTTTTGGCGCTGGCAGAAAGCGGTATCAGCGTGTTGCTGCTCTCAGGTAACCACGACTTACCGCCCGGCTACGGTGAGGCGGCAGCGTTGGACATCGTGAACCTTTTCAAGGTAGAAGGCATAGAGTTTGTCCGCCACCCGAAGGTCGTTACCCTGCGCACAAAACGCGGTGCGTTGCATGTCGCCTGCTTGCCCTACCTGCCTCGGCGTGCCCTCATCACGGTAGAGGAGGAACGGGGTCTAAACGACGAACAGGTGTGTTCCTTGATGGCGGCGCGGGCGGCGGAGATGGTGAAACGGCTCTGCCAGACCGTCCAACGCCTCGGCGGCGACGAACCTGCCCTATTGGCAGGGCACATCTGGGTAGACGGCGTCGCGTTTGTCGGCTCCGAACGCATCCTTTCGCCCTTCGCCGAACCTGCCGTCTCGCCCGGCGTTTTGCGCCAGCAAGCCTTTGCGTATGTCGCCTTAGGGCACATTCACCGCCACCAAATTGTCGGTGCAATGACACCGCCGATCGTCTATGCGGGCAACATGGGACGGCTCTCGTTTGACGAGGAAAAAGATGACAAGGGGTTTTTGGTGGTGGAGTTGGGGCGTTCTCCCAGCGGTCGTTGGGGGGTAGAAGATCTGCAGTTCGTGCCGACACCGACGCGCCCGTTCGTCACGGTGCGGTTGGACCTTTCAAGCGCCGCTGACCCCACGCAGTTCGCTCTCAACGCTTTGGCGGGTGACCGGCGGTTGGACGGTGCTGTCGTGCGGCTGTTCGTGACCCTCGCAGAGCATCAGCGCGGTCAACTGAATTTAGCGACATTGCGCGGCGAGTTGGAAAAACGCGTGGATTACTTGGCAGCCGTCAGCGTCCAAGTGGCGACAGAACACAACGGCGACCGTCCGTTGCTCCTTGACCCGCGCGACCCTGACGCATTAAATCGGGTGCTGCAGCGCCCTTTGGACTTGCTGCATCAATGGTTGATGGAACGGGCGACGACCGAGCCGTCCATCGCGCAACGCCGTGAGATATTGCTGCGTCGCGCGCGCGCTTTGATGGACTCGCCCAACGCGCCGTAGGGTGTGAGACTTTTGAGCGAGGGGGTGAACGGCGCCGATGGTGCCCGTGCGTCTTTGGCTGCGCAACTTTTTGAGTTACGGTGAGGAAGGGCAAGCCGTTGATTTGTCCGGTGTCCATGTCGCCGCCTTGGTCGGCCCCAACGGGGCGGGCAAGTCCAGCCTCTTGGACGCCATTACATGGGCGCTTTTCGGTAAGGCGCGTGCGGCAAATGAAGAATTGGTCCGTAAAGGGGCAACGGAAGCGGAAGTTTTGTTGGAGTTTTCCGTGGACGGGCAGTTGTATCGGGTGCGCCGCAGATACTCCCGTCGCGCTCGGCAGCACGCGGTGACTTTGGAGCAACATGACCCACAAACGGGCAATTGGCGCCCGCTGGTCGCTAACAACAGCGTCACTGCCGTCAACAAGGAGTTGCAGCGCCTACTCCGCATGGATTACGACACTTTTGTGCACACCGTCTTCTTGCTGCAAGGTCGGCACGGGGAGTTCATGATGCTGACGCCCGCCGAGCGCCGCGACACACTGGCAAGTATTTTGGGGCTGGGCGACTATGAACAATGGAGGGAAAAAGCCGTTCAACGCCTGCGGGAGTTGGACGGGCAAATCCGTGTCGCTCAGCAAGAGATAGAACGCATCGCTGAAGAGTTGCGCAACCGGCCCCAGTGGGAAGCGCAATTGAGCGCTAAACAGCGCGAGTTGGATGATGCCCGCCAGCGCCACGAAACGGTGTGCGAGGAACGACAGCGTTGGCAGCGCGAACGCGAGCGGCTGATGCAGCACGACACCGAACGGCGCAACTTGCGCCAATCTGTCGCCGATTGGGAGCGCCAAATTCAAGCGGCGCAGCAACGCATCGCCGCGCTGCAGCAGCAACGACAACGATTGCAGGCGATTGCGGCGCAGAGGGACGCCATCAAAGCGGCGGTCAACGAATATCGGCAGAAGCAGGCAGAAGAGGCGCATTTTCGCCAAATAGAGCGCACCTACCAATCGCTGACACAACGCCGCCAGCAACTGCACCATGCCGTTGAACAGGCGCGGTTGCTGCTGGAAAACGAACTTAATCTGCTCCGCCAGCGGAGAGCAGACTGCGAGCGTGAATTGGCGGAAACGGAGCGATTGTTGCTTCAGCGCCCTGAAGTGGAGCGGCAATTACAGGCGTTGCAGCATGCCCGCGACGAGTTAGCCCTCTGGAGCGAGAAGCAAAAACAATGGATGGAGTTGCAGCAGCGCAAGCACGCCGCAGAGCGGCGTATCGGGGAAGAGCGCGCTGCCTTGGTGCGCCGTGAAGGGGAACTGTTGTCCGCTCAGCGGCGATGCGAAGACGCCATCCAGCACAAAACTACCTACCGAGAACGCGCCCGCCAACTGGACGAAGCGATCAAACGGCTGGCAGAGTGGCAGCAACGCGCCGAGCAAGTTCAGCAGGAGCGCGAGCGGACGGCGACGCGGCTGGCAACTTTGCGCGCGCAACGGGCGGAGACCGAACGGCAACGGCAAGAGACGCAGGACAAATTGCGCCTCTTGCAGGAACACGCCGACGAGCCTCGTTGCCCGTTGTGTGAAAACTTGTTAACGCCCGAACGGTTGGCAATGTTGCAGGAACGGCTGAAGGAAGAGTTGCAGGCGCTGCAGGCGCAATTGACGGCGCAGGACGACGCGTACACGCAGTTGGAGCGGCATATCGCCCAGTTGGACGCGTTTTTGCGCGAGGCGCAAAAAGAGTTGGAAAAACGAGCGGATCTGGAGCGACAAAAAGGGGAAGTCGCGCGGGCATTGGAAGACATTGCCCGCACCGAGACGCAATTGCAAACGCTGCGCGCCCAATTCGCCGAATTGCAGCGGCAAAAAGTCGCTGCAGAGCGGCGTTGGCAGCAATGGCGAGCGGAACTGGAAAGCGAGGAGCGGGCGATCGGTTATGACCAACAGAAACACGCCCAAGCCCAGCAGCAAGTGGAAGCGCTGGCGCGCGCAGAAACTGTCGCAAAGCAGTTGACCGAAGCCCAGCAAAAAGCGCAACGGTTGCGCGATGAGATCGCTCGGTTGGACGAACAAATGCGGGCTTTGCAGCAGCGGTTGGACGCGGGCGATTACGCTGAGGGTGAACGCCGGCAGTTGCAAGAAGTGGAAAGCGCCTTGGCGGCGCTCAACTACGACCCTGAACGGCACGAGCAGTTGCGCCAATGGTTGCGGGACCATCAACCCGTCTTGCAGCAGGAGCAACAACTCCGCGACGCGGAGGCGCAATTGCCGCAGGTGGAAGAGCAGTTGGAGCAAGAGCGGCAACACCTAGCCGCTTTGCGACAGCGCGTCGACGATGGGCGAGAGCGGCTGCGGGCGTTGGACGCCGAACTGCAGCGGTGGGACCAAGTTGAGGCGCAACTGGCGGCAGCGGAGCGGCAGGTGCGCGAAAGTGAAGAGGCATTGCAGAAACTGAACGGTGAAGTGCAAGTGCTCAGGGCACGGCTGGAGGAACTGAAAAAGCGTGAGCGGGAAATGGTAAGGCGGCGCGACGAAATTGCCGAGTGGCAGCAAGAGCGCCAAGACTACGAACTGTTGGCGGAAGCCTTCGGGCGTAACGGTATCCCCAAAGAGGTCTTGAAAGTTGCCGTCCAGTGGTTGGAGCAAGAGGCGAACGAACTGCTCATGCGTTTAACGGGGGGCAAGATGTTTTTGCGGTTTGTCCTGACACAACCGCGGCAATCGGGGGACGGCGTGCGGGAAACATTGGACATCGTTGTCGCCGACCCGTTAGGCGACCGTCCTTATCAAAGTTACAGCGGTGGAGAAAAGTTTCGCATTGACTTCGCCGTTCGCATCGCGTTGGCGCGGTTGGTGGCGCGGCGGGCTGGTGCCGCCTTGCGGACGCTGGTCATTGACGAAGGGTTCGGTTCGCAAGACAAGGAAGGCTTGGAAGCGATGGTGGACGCGGTTCAAACGATCGCCCGCGAATTTGACCGCGTGTTGGTCGTCACGCACTTAGAGGAATTGCGTGACCAGTTCCCGACCCTCATTGAGGTCACGAAGGACAGCAAAGGGTCCAAATGTCGCAAAATAGACCGTAGCGGCGCAATGCCGGTGGACATCAGCGCTTCGTGACTCGCGGGCGAACGAAGCGACTTCAGCGGCGCAAAGACATATGCCCTTCAAAGGGTGGCGTGCCCTGTGACGGGCGCCATCAGAGCATCGGCACGCCGTTGATGGTGAGCCGAAAGCGGTAGCCCAAGAACTCGGCGGCTTTGCGAGAAAAAAGCATGCGGCTCATGAAAATCTCAAAGTATTCAAAGACGCTGCCGATGCTGGTGTCAATCGTCAAGTCCAGTGTGATGGTGTGGTCGCTGTTGCCGACGCACAATTCGGCGTGCTGGGCGGCGTAGTTGATGCGGTCATGAATGTCAAAGGCTGCCATGTTGGGGTTGCGGACGCGGGAGCGGTGGACATCGGCTTTGTCGGCGATCACTAACGCCGCTGTGATGGGACTGATGATCGCGCCGCCTTCCTGCTCGTCGTGGTTGGCGATGGCGGCGGCAACGGCGGCGGCTTCATCGGCGGACATGCCCATTTCCAGCAATAATTGGAGGGCGATGACAGCGCCTGTTTTACTGTGCATAATGCGGGAGACCATGTTGCCGATGTCGTGTAGGTAGCCAGCGATGGCAGCCAATTCGGCGTCGCGTTCGGCGAAGCCCAATTCCACCAGGATTCGCCGGGCGTTGTGCGCCACCAGGCTGACATGGCGGAACCCATGCTCGGTATAGCCGATGGCTTCCATCTGCTCATCGGCGCGACGGATAAATGTCTGCACTTTCTCGTTGGCTTTCACTTCGTCCAGCGTGACCTGTTGAGGCATCGTCATCCGTTTCTCCTCCTGTTGCAGAAGAAGATTTTAGCGCACCGAGAGTGTTCCGATCTCGTTCGGGAGACTTAAGGGATTGACAGGGGCAGCGACAGGTCGCACAATCCTGCATGGTCTTGTAATGGTCTCGTAAAGGCACAGCCGTTGACAGCCTGAGCGGAGGCGACGAAGCATGTTAGACGAACGGCGGCGTTGGGTTACCGACAACAATCACGACGAGGGTGCGATCAAGCCCGTAGACATTCGGGTGATCGGTGTCGGCGGCGCTGGAGGCAATGCGGTCAATCGGATGGTGGATAACGGCGTTTCGGGCGTGGAGTTGATCGCGATTAACACGGACGCTCAAGCCTTGTTGATGTCCAAAGCCCAAAAGAAGCTGCAAATCGGGAGCCGTTTGACTAACGGTCGGGGTGCCGGAGGCAACCCGCAAGTCGGGCGCCAAGCAGCCGAAGAAGACCGCCAACAAATTGCGAACTTGTTGGAGAGCGCAGAAATGGTTTTCATCGCTGCCGGCATGGGCGGCGGCACAGGCACCGGCGCATCGCCCGTCGTCGCCCAAATCGCCCGCGAAAAAGGAATTTTGACCGTTGCCATCGTCACCAAACCCTTCGCGTTTGAGGGAAAACGCAAAATGGAAATTGCCCTGCAAGGCATCAACGAACTGCGCAACAATGTGGACGCGTTGATCGTGATCCCCAATCAGCGCCTGTTTGAATTGTCGGATCGGCGGACGACGATGGCGGACGCTTTCAAGTTAGCGGACGAAGTGCTGACGCAAGCGGTGCAAGGCATCACCGACTTGATCGTGCGCCCCGGCTGGATCAATGTAGACTTCGCCGATGTGCGGGCGGTCCTAGAAAGCGCCGGCACGGCACTGATGGGCGTCGGTTACGGGAGCGGCGAGAACCGCGCCGTGGAAGCCGCGCAACAAGCCATCGCCAGCCCCCTGTTGGAAGCGTCCATCACGGGCGCCCGCAATGTGCTGTTCACCATTTTCGCGCCGCCGGACTTGTTGGTAGACGAAGTCAAACAAGCCGCCGACATTATCACCAACGCCGTCAACTCCACTGAAGCCAATGTCATCTGGGGATTGGTGTATGACGAAACGCTTAAAGAGCAGGTGCGTATCACTTTGATCGCTACCGGTTTCGGTGAGGCGCGCTCGGCATCGCCGCCAGCGCGCTTGCCGTGGGACCGTCGGGAGGAAGCGGCTCGCGAGACCCCCGCACCGTCGCCACCGCCATCGCCCAGCCCGGCACCCGCTGAGGAGTTGGACGAAGAAGCGTTAAATATTCCGACCTTTCTGCGTCGCTCCCGGCGACCGTAGCGGCGACAACGGGCAGGGGATTCGGCTATGGGCAGGAAGACCGTATCCCGTCGGGCGTCGGCTTCTTCTCTCAAGTGGCTGCAATGGTTCGTCTTAGGGAGTTTGCTCGCCTGCTTGTTCGCTGTCGGCGGCATCGCCGCTTTGGTGGCTTGGCTGGGGCGCGATTTGCCGGATTTGAACGATGTCTCCAAACTGCGCCTGAGTCAAGCGACGCATATTTATTCGGCGGACGGGGTATTGCTGGGGACGATCATGTCGGTCTACCGCAAGTGGGTGCCGTTGGAGAAAATTCCGAAGCCTTTGCAGTGGGCGACCATCGTCGCCGAAGACCGCAAGTTTTACACCCACCCCGGCGTTGACCCAAAAGGCATTGTCCGCGCTGTTTGGGAATGCCTGAAAGCCCGCAGGTATGTGCAAGGTGGCAGCACGATCACGATGCAACTGGCACGTAACCTCTACCTGTCTTCGGAAAAAACGATTCGGCGCAAACTGAAAGAGTTATTGTTAGCCATCAAGTTGGAGCGGCAGTTTTCAAAAGAGGAGTTGCTGGAACTTTATTTGAACACGGTGTGCTACGGGCACGGCGCTTACGGGGTGCAGGCAGCGGCGGAACTTTACTTTGGCAAGGATGTCAGCGAGTTGACGCTGCCTCAAGCCGCCTTGTTAGCGGCGCTGCCCAAGCGCCCCGCTGACCTTTCGCCCTTCACAAACCCGAAAGCCGCAAAAGCGCGCCGCGATTACATCTTGGACGGGATGGCGGAAGAGGGCTACATCACCCGTGCGGAGGCGGAAACTGCCAAACGCGTCCCTGTCACCAAAGGGTTGCGTCCCGCGCCGATGTGGGCGACGCCGCCGCCGAAAGCCTTTCATTTCGTGGAATTTGTGCGACGCGAGTTGATCCGGCGCTTCGGCAGCGATGTCGTGGAGCGCGGCGGTTTGAAAGTCTACACGAGCCTCAACTATCAGTTGCAACGCGAGGTGGAGCAAATCGCCGAACGCTATTTGCGGGCGTATCGCCCCTTAGGTGTTGACCAAATGGCGTTCGTGCTCATCCACATCCCCACCGGGCGCATCGTGGCGATGTATGGCGGTCGCCCTTATCGCACCGACCCGCGCACGGGGCGTCGTGTCCTAGACCACTTCAATCGCGCCACGCAAGCCTATCGGCAACCCGGCTCATCGTTTAAGCCATATGTTTACGCGGCGGCGTTGGAAATGGGTTTTCGCCCTGAGAGCCTTTTCAGCGATACCCCGATTGCGTTCCCGTTGGGCAACGGGCGACAGTGGAAGCCCAAGAACTACGATGGGCGCTATGGGCGGACGATGACCTTGCTGAAAGCGTTGGCGACTTCTAACAATGTCATCGCGGTCAAACTCATCCGCGCCGTCGGCGTGGACAAGACGATTGAAGTCGCTCAGCGGATGGGCATTCGGTTTCCGAGCGACCCGCGCCGTGCTAGTTACGCGTTAGCGTTAGGGGCGATCGGCGTTACCGTGCTAGACCACACCGCGGCGTTAGCCTCGGTGGCGACGGGCGGGGTAAGAGTAACGCCCGTCGCGATCACGCGCATTTACGATAACGAAGGGAACTTGATGTTCGCGGCGCGCCCTGAAACCCGCCAAGTGCTTGCGCCGGAAGTCGCCCGTCAGTTGTTGCGGATGCTGATCGCCGTCGTCACTGAGGGGACAGGGCGACGCGCTCGCATTGAAGGCTACCAAGTCGCCGGCAAAACGGGCACCAGCGAACAGATCAAAGATGTGTGGTTTGTCGGGTTCACGCCGACCATCGCCTGTGGGGTCTGGGTCGGCAACGAACGCAACCGCCCTTTGCGCGCTGGGTCAGGTGGGACGCTTTGCGCCCCTGTCTTTCGCGATTTGGTGACAGCGGCGTTGACGCACTACCCTGGCGAGCGCTCTTTCCGATGGGCAGAACAGTCCAACGGACGGGCGCAGGAAGATACGGCGGGCGAGGCGACGGCGGAGCACGAGGGGTCAGTGGTGGTCACTGTCTGCGCCCAGACGGGGCTGCGGGCAACGCAGTATTGTCCCGTGACGCATCCGGAGCGCTTTCCCGCAAACCAAGTCCCGCGACGCACCTGTCCGCTGCACACGGAACCCCAACAACCTGTGCTCATTTGCACCGTATCCGGGCAATTGGCGACGCCGTTCTGCCCGACACAAGCCGTCGTCACCCGTTCGTTCCCTCAGAGCCAAATCCCTAAGGAAGCTTGCGCCGTCCACGCCTCGGAAACGCCGTCTCCTTCACCCTCGCCGACAAAGGATGTGCCTGAATGACACCGCTTGGGAGGTCAAAACTTGTGACTTCTGTCACATTGACGGGCAGGCACAACGGTCATCATAATTGAGACAACCGAACGGGGTAATTTGACCGGGCGGGTTACACTGAAGGGGCTGATCCGCCATGGATGAGGACCGCATCGGAGTGATTGGTCTCGGCTATGTCGGTTTGCCGCTGGCATTGGCGTTTGCGGAAAGCGGTGCGGCTGTGACAGGCGTTGACATGGACTTGCAGCGTGTCCAGACTTTACGGCAGGGGCGGTCATACATCGTAGATGTCACCGACGAACAAGTTCAGCGCGTCGCCGACCGGTTCTTCCCCACCACTGCCTACGCGGACTTGCGTGACTGTGATGCCGTTATCATTTGTGTCCCGACCCCGTTGGCGAAGACGGGTGACCCCGACATCTCCTACATCTTAGCGGCAGCGGAAGGGTTGTCTCCGCACCTGCGCCCCGGCATGCTGGTGGTGCTGGAAAGCACCACCTACCCTGGCACAACGGAGGAAGTTTTAAAGCCGATTTTGGAGCGATCGGGGTTAAAAGCAGGGCAAGACTTCCATCTGGCGTATTCCCCTGAGCGAATTGACCCTGGCAACAAGCGATGGACGCTGCGGATTGTCCCCAAATTAGTGGGGGGATTGACGCCGGCATGCACGCAGCGTGCGGTGCGGCTTTATTCGCGGATCGTAGACCGCGTCATCCCTGTCTCCAGCCCTAAGGTCGCGGAGACGGCGAAACTGTTGGAAAACACCTTCCGCGCGGTCAACATCGCGTTGGTGAACGAGTTTGCGATTTTGTGCCGACGCATGGGGTTGAGCGTGTGGGAGGTCATCGACGCCGCGTCCACGAAACCCTTCGGCTTCATGCGCTTTGACCCTGGACCGGGCATCGGGGGGCACTGTATCCCGATAGACCCGCTCTATCTCGCTTGGAAAGCCCGCGAGTTCAACCATGAGCCCCGTTTCATCCGTGTCGCCGACGCCATCAACAAACAGATGCCCGAGTATGTCGTTAGCCTCATCGCCGACGCGTTGAACGAACACCGTAAACCGCTGAAGGGATCGCGCGTATTACTTTTAGGCATCGCTTACAAACCGGGTGTTAACGACTACCGCGAGTCTCCCGCTTTGGCGTTAGCGGAGTTGCTGCGCGCGAAAGGTTCCATCGTGGATTACCACGACCCTCTCGTGCCGACCGTTAATTACGGCGATTGGCGGGCAGAATCCGTGAGATTAACCGAGGATGAACTGCGGCGCACAGACTGTGTCGTCATCGTAACGCCCCATGATATTTACGACTGGGCGTGGATCGTCGCTCACGCCCCGCTCGTCGTGGACACACGGGGCGTGACACGCCATCTGGCGGCGGCTAATGTCGTGCCGTTGTGAGTGTATCTGTTTTGGGGAGGTTGAAAATCATGATGCGTGCCGTTTATCTGACCGCCGTCGTTGTGGGCATGTGGGTGACGGTCGCTGCCGCACAAAATGCGAGTGCGGAAACTTATCGCCTCAATCCAGGCGATGTCGTGACCGTCACCGTCTTGGGGGAGCCGCTGCTGTCGGGCGACCAACTGGTCGGTCCTGACGGAACAATTCGTTTGCCCCTCATCGGCAGCGTTACGGCAGCCGGTTTAACGCTGGACGAATTGACCGACCGGCTCACCAAAGCCTTGCAGCGGTTCCTGCGCGAACCGAAGGTCATCGTCGCTCTCAAACAGTTGCCGCCGATGTTTCGGCGGGTATATGTGCTGGGTGCAGTCAAGATGCCTGGCGCGTATGCGCTCCCTGTCGGTGAATCGCCGACGGTCTTTGACGCCATCGCCTTGGCTGGCGGGTTCACCGAGGACGCCGACTTGGAACGGGTGCGCGTTTTTCAAAAGGACGGACAGGTGTTGACCTTCAACTTGCGCAACTTCCAAGCCGACGGGTTTCGCCTCAACGGGTCGGTGATACAACCAGGCGACTTGGTGTGGGTGCCCCCTGCGTTTGTGCGTGTGAGCATTGCGGGCGCTGTCAACCTGCCTGGCTACCATCCTGTGCCCGCGCAGACGACCTTGCTGGATCTGCTGGCTCGTGCCGGCGGCGTCAAAGACCCCAGCGCCATCATTCGGGTCTACCGAAACGGTGTGGAAATTCTCAGCGTGCCTTGGACTAAATTGAGCGAAGGGGGCGTGGCAACACCCATCACTTTGCAAGAGGGCGACACGGTGTTAGCCGCCGTGAAGGAAATTGCCGGGGTTGTGGTCACCGGCGCCGGTGTTCAACGCCCCGGTGTGTTTAACCTGATCGGGCGCATCACGGTCTTAGGAGCCCTGTCTATGGCGGGTGTCGCGGCGGACCCTGCTCGTCCCTTGCGCGTGCGCGTGCTGCGGGACGGTAAGGAAGTCACCCAAGTCCAATGGAACTCCAGCACACCCGTCCAAGAGTTGGGTATGGAGCTACAATCGGGCGATTTGGTCGTCGTGGAACCGATGGTCATTCGGGTCACCATCGTCGGACCTGTCCAAAAACCCGGCAGTTACGAACTTCCTGCGGGATCACGCGTCACCGACTTGCTGGCGAGAGCCGAAGGTGTCCAGCCGACGGCGGATTTGGCTAACGCCGTGTTGGTGCGCAAGGGGGAGAGCCGCACATTGGATTTGTTGCAACTGTTCTGGGAAGCGCGCTTGGACAACGATGTGGAGTTGCAGGACGGCGATGTCTTGTTGCTGCCGGCGGTGCGTAAGGTTTGGGTCGTCGGTGCCGTGCAGCGACCAGGGTCACTGGACTTTCAACCGCGCATGACCGTTGTGGACGCCATCAGCGCCGCCGGGGGCGTGCGCAGCCTTGAAGAAGCCGATTTAAGCGCTGTCCGCTTGGTGAGCGGCGGTGAAACCCGCGTGCTGAACTTGGAATCGGCGTTCCGCGGCGCTACCATCCCGATGGAAATGGTCAAACCAGGCGATGTGATTATCGTGCCCGAGCGCTCCAAAGCGTATGTGTTCGGTGCGGTCGCCCGACCTGGTGCGGTGCGGGTGCAAACGGGCGAGACCGCTATCACGATCCTCAGTGCAGCGGGTGGTCCGGTTCAGGACGCACGCTTGGACGATGCGGTGTTGGTGCGGTTGGTGGACGGAAAGCCTACCGTGATACGCTTAGCCCTTGACAAGGCGATCAAAGAGGGAGACCCGCGTCAGGCGCCTCCTATCCAAGCGGGTGACATCCTCTACATTCCTCCACGGCGTCGGGCTGGCTGGGAAAATGTCACCAGAGCGTTGGGACTGGTGACAAGTTTCGCGACAGCAGCGTATTACTTGCTGCACCGGTGACATAAGGCGCCGTAGGAGGTGAGTCTGTTGGAGCTGATTTCGCTCAACGGGCATGCGTGGTATGCTGTCTACACCCAAGTCAACTTTGAAAAGCGGGTCGCAGCGTCGCTGCAAGCGCAGGGGTTTGAGGTTTTCCTACCGTTGATGAAGGGTTGGGACCGACGGCGAGGGGTGTTGTTGTGGAAACCGGCTTTTCCCCGTTACCTGTTTGTGCATTGTCGTTTGACGCCAGCGGAGTGGCGAGCCGTCCAGAAGACGCGGGGTGTGGTGGAGTTTGTGGGGATGGAGCGCCCTTGCCCCATCCCCGACGAGGAAATTCGTTCGGTGTGGCTAACGCTCAATGGAACGCAGGGCGAAGTGGAAGGACACCCTCTGTTGAAGGTCGGTGACCGCGTGGAGGTGGTCGCCGGACCCCTCAAAGGTGTCGTCGGTTACCTGTTGGAAATTGGCAAGCAACACCGATTGGTGGTCGGGGTTGAACTTTTGGGGCGCGCGGTCTCAGCGACAGTGGACGCCAAGATGGTGCGTCCCTGCCCTTTCTAAAGGCTCAACAGGCGATGCCCGCCAGCGGATATCGCTTTTGCACCGCAAGGATGCAAAACTTTTACCGCAGGTGATGGAACAATGGACCCCCGCTGGCGCGCCTGTTTGGGCTGCGTCGGTTGCCTGACAGTCATCGGTGTGTTGTTGTTGTTGCTCGTCATCGCCGGAGCCAACTTCGGGCGAATGCATGTGCCCGGCGTCGCTATCTTGCCTATTGAAGGGCTCCTGCTGGGCGGCGAGAGCGAATCTTCACTGACGATGGAAGTGACAGGTTCCCGCTCCGTAACACGCCTATTGCGTCGCGCCGCAGACGATGTGCGTGTGCGTGCCCTCGTCGTCCGTGTGGATAGCCCCGGCGGAAGCGCGGCTGCGGCGCAGGAGATTTTTCTCGCCCTCCGCCGCTTTAAAGAACGCACCCGCCACCCTGTCGTGGTGGCGATGGGTGATGTGGCGGCGTCTGGCGGTTACTATGTCGCTGCTGCCGCTGACCGCATTTTTGCCCTTCCGTCCACGCTGACAGGCAGCATCGGGGTAATTTGGCAATCGGTCAATTTGGAGAAGTTACTGGCGCAGTTGGGCGTTCGCCCTGAAACCCTCAAAGCCGGGCGGTTCAAGGACACTGGGTCACCGTTCCGCCCCATGACGCCACAGGAGCGGACGCTGTTGCAAAGCCTGTTGAACGATGTTCATGAGCAATTTATCGCCGATGTCGCGCAGGCACGGCGCTTACCGTTGGAGCGGGTGCGTGCCATCGCTGACGGACGCATTTTGACGGGACGGCAAGCCCTTCGGCAGGGGCTTGTGGATGCCCTCGGGACGATGGACGACGCCGTCCAATTTGCCCGCCGTCAAGCCAACCTGCCTGCCTCCGCCCCGACAATCCTGTTGCAAGAAAAGCGGTCCGTGTTAGACCGTTTGATCGGTGCGACCGCGCCGCCTTTCTTCCCGCGCGGTTTAGCGACTGAACCGTTGTTGCTGCATGTGGACGGGCGGTTAGGGTTAGGGGTCGCCGCCCTGTTGTGGCAAGGCATGGCAAACTTGCGGTAGCAATTTGAACCATCCCATCATGGCAGCCTGTAGGTGGTCCCGATGACGCGAGGCAGTTTGGTGTGGCATAAACTCGGCGATGCTTTAAGCCGAACGGTCGCTGGTGTGCAAAGTTGGCGGCGCACGCAGTTTGTGCGTTCGTTCGTGGAGGCGTGGCGGTGGGGCATCGCCGCTCTTTTGCATCCGGTGCCAACTTTGCAGCAGGCAGCCGACGAAAAACCGGTGTTGGCGGCGATGTGGTTGACCCTGCTGCAAGGGTTGAGCCTCGCCGTGGGCACGCGTTACGCGACCGAGCATGGCGGGTTCGTCCTCTCGCTGGTCGTCAAGAATTTGCCCTCGTGGGGATGGGTCATCTTCTACGCTGTGTTTGTCCCGCCGGTCATTTGGTTTCTTAAGGCTGCTGTGTTGAACTTGGTCGCGGAGTTATTGGGCGGACCGCCGCGCGGGTTGAGTTTGTTGGCGGCGACCGCAGTCGCTTGCTCACCCCTTCTGTTGGTCCTGCCCGCAGCGTTGATGGCTGTCGCCTTTGCCGACCCAGACTTAAATGCGGGGTTCATCGGGCACCTTTGGTTCGTTTTCGCCATCGGCGTTCACGCCTGGTGGGTAGTGCTGACCATCTTTGCGGTGCGGGAAACTTACCGCTTCACCCTCGCTCAAGCCTTCCTGACCGTCTTCTTGACGGTCGTCTTGGCATTGCCTTTATCGTGTGTCATTTACCTGACGCTGCGCGCGATGACATGGTAGGAGGCGCCAACTTGACTCGCCACTGTTTGTCGGGGGACGGAATAGACAAAAAATTTTTCCGCGATAAATGCGCGGGTGTGGCGAAATTTTACGGGTGCGGGAACACTCTCACCCTTGGACGAAAGGGGCAATTGGTGACCCGTCATGCCCAAATTGGTCATCATAGACGGACACAGTTTGTTGTATCGGGCATTTTTTGCCGTCCCGCCTTTGTCCACGCGGGACGGCACCCCCACGAACGCTGTTTACGGTTTTTTGCGGATGCTGTTCAAGTTGTGGCGCGAAGAGCGCCCCGATTACCTCGTCATCGCCTTTGACGCGCCGACGCCGACTTTTCGTCACCAACTGTTTGCCGATTACAAAGCCCAACGCGTCAAAGCCCCTGAGACCTTCCGCCCCCAACTTGCGCTGCTCAAGCAAGTGTTGGCGGCAATCGGCGTGGCGGTGTGGGAGGTTGACGGCTACGAAGCCGACGACCTGATGGGCACCGCTGTCGCGTTGGCGAAAAAGCAACCCAATCTGCAGGTCGTTTTGGTCACGGGCGATATGGACGCGTTGCAGTTAGTGGACGACCGCGTCACTGTTTTGATGCCCAAGCGGGGCATCACCGAGATGGAACGCTACGACGCCGCCCGGGTGCAATCGGAATTGGGTGTCCCTCCTGACCGCATTCCAGATTTGAAAGGGTTGGCAGGCGACGCTTCTGACAACTTGCCAGGCGTGCCTGGCATCGGCGAAAAAACGGCGCGGGAACTACTTCAACAGTTTGGGACGCTGGAGGCAGTGTTGGCAAATGCCGCGCAAATTCCTCGCCCTCAAGTGCGGGACAATTTGCTGCGGTTCGCCGATCAAGCCCGTCAGTGCAAACAGTTGGCGACTTTGCGCACCGACGCCCCTCTTACCCTCAAGCTGGATGATTTGGCGGTTAACCGATGGCGCCTGCGGTCACGCCCGGTCGCAGAGTTGCTGCTGCGTCTGGAAATGCGGACGCTGCTGGAGGAGTTGGGGTTGATGGATTTGTTGGCAGAGGAAGCGACCGTCCGCGGTTCGGTGGTGACCGCAGAGGAAGAGTGGGCGAAGGTCAACACGGCTGTCAAGCAGCAAGGGCGGTGCGCCCTAGCGGCGGACATCGTGGACGGCACGCTGCAAGGCGTCGCTATCGCGTGGAAAGACTGCTTCGCTTACTTGCCCGTCAGCGGTGCGGGGCAAACAGCGGCGTCCGGTTCGCTCTTCCCTTTGGACTCACCCCCGCGTCAACCGCCGGCGCGGGAGTGGGTGCTGTCGTTGTGCGCTGACCCGACGGTAATTAAAGCCGCGCACGGTTGGAAACGCCTCTTGCACACTTTCGGTGCGGAAGTCATTGAGCAGTGCGGCACTGCCCCGCGCGGGTTTGAAGACACAGAAGTTCTCGCGTTCCTTCTCAACCCTGGTCAAAGCGACTACAACCTTCAGCGCCTTGCGGCGGAACACCGTTTGCCGACGAAGTTTCGGGTCACATGGCAAGGCGATGGCGTGTCGTCCACTGCCTACGAGGAGGCGTTGATGGTCGCCGAACTGGCGCCTCTGCTGGTCAGCGCCGTGCGGGAGGCGGGAATGTGGGAGCTGTGGGAACGGGTAGAAATGCCGCTGATCTTCGTCTTAGCCGACATGGAACGGCGCGGCGTCCTTGTAGATGTGCCTTACCTGAGAAACTTGAGCGAGGAACTGCACCGCGCCGCCCGTCAACTGGAGGAGCGCATTTACCAATTAGCAAACACACGGTTCAACATCCGTTCGCCCCAGCAACTGGCGGAAGTGTTGTTTCAACGGTTGCGGCTGCCGTCGCCCCGCAAAGGGGCGGGCGGGCGCATCTCCACAGCGGCGCCGGTGCTGGAAGCGTTGGCGAAAGAGCACGAGATCGCCCGCCTCATCTTGCAGTTTCGGGAGTTGGAAAAACTGCGCAGCACTTTTGTGGACGGTTTGTTGGCGGCAGCGGACGAACACGGACGCGTTCACACGACTTACAATCAAACCGGCACCGCCACAGGGCGGTTGGCGTCTTCTGACCCCAACCTGCAGAACATTCCGGCGCGAGGCGAATGGGGGCGCCGCATCCGTCGGGCGATTATCGCCCCAAGGGGCTATCGGCTCGTCAGCGCCGATTACTCGCAGATTGAACTGCGCATCTTGGCGCACCTTTCAGGCGACGAAGGGTTGTGCCGTGCCTTTGAACGGGGCGAGGACATTCACACTCAAGCCGCTGCCAGTGTCTTCGGCGTCCAACCCGAAGAGGTCACCGAAGACATGCGCCGCAAAGCCAAAGTGTTGAACTTCGGCATCGTTTACGGCATCAGCCCAAACGGATTGGCGCAGCAGTTAGGCATTACGCCCGACGAAGCCCAGCGCGTCATTGACCGTTACTTTGAACGCTTCCCGAAAGTGCGCGATTACATTGAGCGGACGCTGGCGTTCGCCCGTCAGAACAAATTCGTGCGCACGCTGATGAACCGTCGCCGATTTGTGCCTGACATTGACAGTCAAGACCCTCGCGTGCAGCAGGCTGCGCAACGGGTCGCGATCAACACGCCCGTGCAAGGGACGAGCGCTGACATCATCAAAGCGGCGATGGTCGCCATCTGGCGGGGCTTGAAGGAACGGGGCTATGACGCCCACATCACACTGCAAGTCCACGATGAGTTGGTCTTAGAAGTGGCGGAGCGGCAAGTGCTGGAAGTCGCCAAATTCGTTAAGCAAAAGATGGAAGGCGTCGCCAAGCTGCGCGTTCCCCTCGTCGCCGAAATCAAAGTCGGCACCCACTGGGGCGAAATGGACCGCCTCCTTTAAGGGCGTCCGACAATGTCCCTGACTTTTGCGCGCCGGTGACGACGCCACTAAAACTCCCTTCCGGTGGGGAATTAGGCGACCCACGCGATGTAACCTGCCGGCAGGGCTGCCGGTTTTGCCTCAAAGTCGCTGGAGCGGCGTGCTCTGTTGAAAGTGGGCGAAGGGATGCCAAAATTGTGCTGGCAAGGTGGGCGAAGAGCGCGCCGAAAGCGACGGCACCAAAAGGTTTATCGGCAAGGGGGAACGACGGCGATGAGTGAGCAAGCAACGATGCCCGCCGACAACACGGACGAAATGATGCAGGCGTTGCAATCCGTGCAACCTGTCCGAACGGGCGCCATCATCAAAGGCACTGTCGTTCAAGTCCGCGAAGACGGTGTGATGGTGGACATCGGGGGCAAAGCCGAAGGCTTCATCCCCGCCGTTGAGTGGGGCGGCAACCACCTTTCCGAAGCCAAAGTCGGCGATGAGGTGGAGGTTTTCGTCCTGCGCGCCGAGTCGCAAAAGGAAGAGACGGAAGGGATGGTCGTGTTGTCCAAACGCCGTGCCGATTACGAGCGGGCGTGGAAGCGGGTGCAGGAAGCCTACGAACAAGGCGAAATCTTGCAGGTGATGGTTAAGGACCGCATTAAAGGTGGGCTGTTGGTCGACTTGGGTGTGGATGGGTTTGTCCCCGCCTCCCAGGTCGCCATTCCGCCCGGCTGGCGCTTGGAGCACTTTGTCGGGCGCACCATTAAGGTCAAAGTCATGGAAATTGACCGTGACCGACGTCGCGTGCTTTGCTCCAACAAAGTCGCCTTAGAAGAAGACCGCGAGCGGCGTCGCCAAGAGACGCTGGCAAAACTTTATGAGGGCGCCGTCGTGGAAGGCATTGTCCGACGCATCACCGACTTCGGCGTGTTCGTAGATTTGGGCGGCGTGGACGGGTTGCTGCATGTCAGTGAGATGGGTTGGACGCGGGTTAACCATCCTTCGGAAGTCGTCAAGGAGGGGCAGCACCTTCAGGTGGTCATCATCGGGTTTGACCCCAACGGACCCCGCATTTCGTTGAGCCTCAAGCCCTTGCTGCCTGACCCTTGGAGGTCTGCGGAGCACGATTACCCCGTCGGCAGCACGGTCAAAGGGGTTGTGACCCGCATCGTGCCCTTCGGTGCCTTCGTGCGTTTACCGACTGGCATTGAGGGTGTCATCCCCAACAACGAACTCACATCCAGACGGAATGTGAAAGCCGAGGAAGTGCTCAAAGTCGGTCAAGAAGTGACCGCCAAAGTTTACCAAGTTAACCCCGCACAGCGGCGCATCCTGTTAAGCATCCGTCAGGTCGCCCAAGAGCAAGAGCGCCAAGAACTGCGCGAATACATGGAGCACCAAAAAGCCCCCCAAGTCACGCTCGGCGACCTGTTTCCCCAACTGGGACGACCGCAGGAAACAAATGAGCCGACAGAGTAATGGCATGGAACCGCGCTGCTGTGTTGAAAAATAGGTTTCGTTCGGAGGGCGGCTCTCCTGAGCCGCCGAAAGAGAGCGGTGCGTCAGGAGACGCACCCTCCGAATAACAAACTCTCGGAGGGCGGCTCTCCTGAGCCGCCGAAAGAGAGCGATGCGTCAGGAGACGCACCCTCCGAGGGCTCTCGGAGGGCGGTTCTCCTGAGCCGCTGAAAGAGAGCGATGCGTCAGGAGACGCACCCTCCGAGGCAGTGTTGAAGGGAAAATTCAACAAAGCAAACCGCGATAAAAGGTGAGGTGGGTGGCTCGTTGCGCGTTATCGGCTTGACAGGGGGAGCCGGAGCCGGAAAAACGACGGTGGCGTGCCAGTTGCAACGGCGGGGCGTTCCCATCGTCTTCGCTGATGAGGTCGGGCGTCATGTCGTCGCCAAAGGTTCACCCGTCTTGCGGGCGTTGGTGGCGACCTTCGGCAGCGGTGTCCTCACGACTCCTGACGGGCATTTAGACCGCGTAAAAGTGGGGCACTGGGTATTTCAGCACCCGTTGGCACTGCGTCGGCTCAACCAATTGACACACCCGGCGATGCGCTGCATCATTGAAAAGCGCTTGCGGCAGCTGGCTGGGCGCGGTTACCCG
The DNA here is from genome assembly GCA_002898575.1 of bacterium HR17. Lineage (NCBI taxonomy): Bacteria > Candidatus Fervidibacterota > Fervidibacteria > Fervidibacterales > Fervidibacteraceae > Fervidibacter > Candidatus Fervidibacter japonicus. The sequence goes on along the minus strand of BEHT01000028.1, from coordinate 17,413 downwards.
TGTGGGGGAGTGGAAGCTGCGGTGTTGTTTGAAATGGGTTTGCTGCGTAGCGTGGACGAAGTGTGGGTGGTCATCGCCAGCGAGCGGGAACGACTGCGCCGGTTGGTGCGACAACCGGTGGAGCCACCTTACCCCGTGCGGTTTGCCCCGCGTTGGCAAAACATGTGGCGTCGCCTTCGGTCCCAACTCCCATCCTCTGCGTTTATTCGTCGGGCGCATCGGGTAATTGTGACAGACAGGTATGGGGCTGCAGAAGCGTTACGCGCCCACGCGGGACGGCAGGAGGTGTCATCGTCATGCGCCTAAAAGGCACGACGGTTTGGCAAAGTTATGGGTTGATGGGGTTGGCTGGGCTTTTCGTCTTTTTGCTCGCAGCCCTCGCTCCGGCACCACCGTCCCCGCCGTCTCAACCCCCGCGCCCACTGTTTGACCCCGCTGCGATGCAGAGATGGCTCCGAGACCGCGACCGTTTTGGACCTGGGTTGGAACGGCGTCTGCGAGCGGAATGGCAACAGCGGGCGTTGAAGTCGCGCCAAGCGCGTCAGCAAGAGATTTCGCTCACCGCCGCACCGGGTCAGGAACTTTACCCGGCTTGGTCGCCCGACGGGCGAACGATCGCCTTCAGCACTAACAGCGTGGACAGCAACGGCAATAAGCGGCTAGACCAAAACGACGGAACCGGGACGCGCCTGCGCATTTGGCTCATGAACCCTGACGGTAGTAACGCGCGTCCTGCCATCCCCGAAGGCGACATACCCTCTGGTGTTCCCAAGGGAGATGAGTTATACCCGGCGTGGTTTCCTGACAGCGCCACCCTTGCCCTCGTCATCAGCGCCGGTGGCACTACGGACATTTACACCGTCAACTTACGGACATCGCCTGTGCAGATTCAACGGCGCACTTTCGGTCTGCAGGGCGTTCGGCGCATTGCGGTCGCCCCGTCAGGAGCGGAAATCGCCTTTGAGCAAAACAATCAGATTTTTTTGTTAGCACTGGACACTGGCGCGATTCGCCAACTAACGACACAAGGTGTTAATCGCAACCCAGCCTATTTACCTGACGGGCGCATCCTGTTTGAGAGTAACCTTGACCCCAACACGGGGCAACCTGGCGCCTTTTTCCACATTTGGGTCATGCGTGGGGACGGGCAAAACCCCCGCCCGATTACCAGCGGCAATCAGAACGACACAGACCCTGCGCCCGTGTATTATACAAACCCCAACAGCAACTTAGGTCAAAGGGGATTTCGCGTCGCTTTCACTTCCGACCGCAACGGCAACCGCGATGTCTTCCTGACCAATGAAGACGGCTCTCAAGTTCGGCAAGTCTCTCCCGCTGGGAACCAAACTCAGGAGTTTCAACCGACGGTGGAGCCGTTTCCCGCTGTCCCTGGAACGATTGAACGCATTGCCTTTGTGACGACCCGCGCCGGTAGCGAGGACATCTGGGTGATCTCATCCATTGACATCTTTCCGCCGCTGCTTGCAGACCAGTTCGGCAACCCCATCCTGCCGCAAATTACGCCCAAAATCAACCTACCTGGCGACACCGTCACTTTGACGGCAGCCGCATTTGACCCCGAAAGCGGTGTGGACAAGGTTTACGCCGTTTTCAAGAGCGCCGACAACCCGCTGTTTTTGTGGGCGGTGCACAACGAAGGGTTTCCTGACTCCGCTGGACAACAAAACCCTGGCGACCAAGCCGCTATCGCCCACGAAGCCGATTGGATGATCGTCAACTTTGACCCCGACACGGGACAGGAACGCAACCCGCCGCTGGTCAACACACTGGAGTTAATGTTCCAAGCCGGGCAGGGCAACAGCGTGCAAGCCTTTTGGCAGCAAATTCAGCCCTACGCTATTGAGCTGTTTGACGACGGCACGCACGGTGACCAGCAAGCAGGCGACGGCATCTACACCCGCCGCATTAAACTGCCGCCGACGCCCCGTGACTACTATGTGACCATCATCCCGGTTGACAGGGCGGGCAACATACCCGCCTCTTTGACCTTCATCGCTTTGGGAACTGACGATATGGTGATGCCGCAGCCAAGCGATCCGAGAAGCCCTGATGTCCAAATCATCACGACCCAACAAGGGCGCATTTTGCAGCCTAACCGCTCGTTGAGCGCCGTGCCCGCGATTGGTTACGACAATATCACGGGGTGCACCTCTAAACCCTTTGCCGCTGACAAGGATGTGCTATTGGTTAGTGACTACGCTTGCGGTCAGAAGTGGACGACGCAAAGAGCGGCGGGGTTAGGGAACTTTGAGCGCTTCCTTAACTACCCCGGCATTCCCACTGAGACCTACTACTTCAGCGATGTCCAGCCACCACCGTTAATCGTGCCCTACAACTTGCAAAAAGGCGTCATCTCTCGTAACACTCAACATTGTCCTTTCCCCAATGTAGATTTGGTCGCAATTTGGCGGACGCTGTGTCGGGGACCGGTGCCTGAGGAGATTTTAGCCCTCTATTTGCCGCGCCCTTTTGTAGACCCGGTGCTCAACACAACCCGCTTGCATGCCGAGCGCGCCGTTGTCTGGTTAGCGCCCTACACAGGCAGCCTTTGGGTGGACAAAGGGACTTTGGAAGACCCCGTCACGCAGGGCAAACTGGCGCGCTTTCTCAGCCGCAGCGGTCGCCTGTTTATCGCCAGCGGGCAAGACTTGGGTTGGGCGCTGACTTTGAACGGGCAGACGAACAACGATTTTCTCACGACTTATCTCAAAGCCCGCTTCTCCCGTGTTGTCGGCGGATTCTACGGCGACTACAGCCTCGACCTTATCAGCAGTTACCAAGCCCAACGCCACAAACTTCAGGGACAATTGGTCGCATCGGGCTTTTATGACTGGGGGCAAGGGTTTACCTTTAACGAAGACCGTCTCACCGCAGACAATCAAAACAGAGACCCTGACCAAGAGCGACACGGGACAGCGGCAGGCATTGAATTGTTGGGCTTCAACTATCGTCCCGACACCACCTACGACCCGCCCATCAACCCCAGCCAATACAACCCGAGTTGGGGCTTTATGGGTGAAGGTTGCGAGAACGCGTTGGTGATGGATACGGTGGATGTGCTGCAGGGGGCGTTTGCGACCTACACCTATTTGCAAGGAGGCACCAATGCCGCCGTTCAATATCGTGACCCTGCGACAGACTATCGGGTCGTCACTTTCTTTTTCCCGATGGAGGCGATGAACAACGGTTTTAAGAACACAACGATCGGTCAAACGACCTTTGTGGAACCCCTCACCTTCCGTCACACCCTGATGAACTACATCATGGACTTTTTGCGGACGGGCGTGATAGCAGGCAAGGTCGTGGACACCCAAGGGCGACCTCTGGCAGGTTTTACCGTCCGTGCCCAGATTAACAGTTTACAACAGCAGCCTATTGTCTTCGGTGGTGCCATCACACAACAAGACGGTTCTTATCAGATCATCGGGCTTAACACCGGTGTCTACGATCTAGAGGTCGCCGCGCCCGGCTGGACTTCCCGCTTGCTGCGCACCACCTCAGAGGGAGTCAATGACTTTGACAATGTATCCAGTTTCGTCAGCGCTGGCAACGACTTCACGATGACCAAACTGCCGCCGGGTGCCATTAGCGGCAAGGTGACGGAACTGGACGGAACGACGCCCATCGTCGGGGCAACGGTGACGGCGAGAATTGTTGCCGATGAACAAGGCAACCCCATCGTCCTTCCCCCGGGTATCCCTAGCACTTACACTGCGACGACAGGTAGTGACGGCACTTATCGGATAGAAGGGTTGCCCAACGCCACTTACGAGGTTACCGCCTCGGCGCCGCAGCATTCGTCTGTGACGAAAACGGGCATTGTCGTCCGCCCGGGACAAGAAACGACCGGTGTGGATTTTCAGTTGCCCGGCTCACCCGGCACGATCACGGGACAGGTCGTGGACTCTCAGACCAACCAAGGCGTTCCTAACGCCCTCGTGGAGGTCCTTTCAGGTAACACCGTCGTGAAGACGGCGACGACCGACTCACAAGGTAACTTCACGGTCACCGATGTGCCTGTCGGCACTTACACGGTGCAAGCATCGGCTTCCAATTACAAGCCCAACTCCGTCACGGGGGTGCAAGTGCCGACCGCTGGAACAGTGACGGTGACCATCGCATTGGCGCGGGCGCAGCCAGGGAGCATCTCAGGGCGCGTCACACGCGCTGACGGCACACCTATCGGCGGCGTCACAGTGGAAGTAGTCCAACCTGCAACCGGGCAAGTCATCGCTTCAGCGACGACCGCCTCCTCTTTCACGACGCAGGACGGCTACCAACGCAACTACTTGATCGCCAGCGTTCCGTTGGGCACTTACACCGTGCGCGTCAACGCGCCCGGTTACACGGCGTCGCCGTCTCAAAGGACAGGCGTGACCGTTCAGGAGAACACCGAAACCCGCGACATCAACTTCACTCTGCGCGCCCAGTTCACCTTCACGCCCGGCGTGCAAATGGTGAGCCTACCTTACGACTATACAGGCACGGGCATCACACCGCCTCAACTGTTCGGCACGACCCAAATAGCGACTTGGGTCACAGACCCGTCGTTAACCGATCCAACGACCGGCGCGAGCGGAGGGCAATATGTTTTCTACCCGACAGCCCCTGCGGATGTCGTGCGCTTAGGGCGGGGTTATTTCGTGCGGTTTACTCAATCTGTAGACTTCACGACACCAGGCAACCCAGCACCGACCGACCAACCCTTTGCGTTAGTGCTGGACAAAAAGGGTTGGTGGTTGATTGGTGCACCGTTTCCTTTCTCTGTGGACTGGCAACGCACACGAGTGATTAACCGTGCCAACGGTCAAAACCTCTCTTTGCGCGACGCCGTTTTGCAAGGGCTGTTGCGGGACGCCCTCTTTACCCTCAACGCTTCTGGCACCGGCTACGACTTATCGGCTACCTTAGACCCGTTTCGCGGTTACTGGGTGCGGGTGGAAGCGTCGCAAGGGGTCATTTTGCAAATTGACAACGCCCCTGTTGTTAACCGCATGGCGCTGCTGGTCACCAATGCCGGTCGCCCTTCACGGATGGCACGAGAAGGACGGTTGGCGCTGTCGGACAAAGACGGTTGGCTGCTACCCCTGACGCTGCGCAACGCTGACGGGGTCATAGCGACCCTGCAAATCGGGATGAACCGCGCTGCATCTGACGGTCCAGATGCACTGGATGTGCCCTTGCCACCGCCCTTGCGACAACTGGTGCCTGCGTGGACGACCTTTGCGATCGTGAGCGGGACGGGGCGCGGGGAGGGGTTGTGGGCTTCGGACATTCGGTCACTCTCGGCGCGCCCACAAGCGTGGGACATCCTCGTGGAGGGTCAATCCAATGCCCCGCTGACTTTGACTTGGGATAACCTTAACGACCTTGTGCCTAACGACTACCGGTTGACGCTGGTGGACTTGGAGACAGGCGACGCCCGCTACATGCGCACGACCACCAGTTACACAGTGGAGTTGCGCGGCGGCGTCCGTCGCCTGCGGGTGATCGCTGAACGGCGCACCGGCGCCGCTGGGTTGCGCATCGTGGGGCTGCGGCAGCAACCCAGCCGAGGCGGCGCCTTAGCCGTTCAGTTCGCATTGACAGAGCCGGCGTTTTTGGAGGGGCGCCTGCTGACCCTGACCGGGCGCGTCGTCCAAGTCGTTCAGCCGCGTCGGTGGTTCCCATCCGGCGACCACCGGCTCCGTTGGGACGGGCGGGGAAGGGCAGACAATCTGTTGCCACAAATGCCATATCTGCTGGAACTGACAGCGATCGGCGAGCGCGGTGAGCAAGTCCGCGCGACGCTGTTGGTGCGATGGCGCTGACCCAAAGCCGAAAACGCTGCGACTGTGGAGGGAAGGGACATGCGTTGGCGACGGTCTCGTGTCTGGCGATGGTTCGCACAGAGTTTGGTGGTGGCGTTAGCGCTGCAGTGGAGCGGTCAAGCGCTGGCACAAACCCCAGCAAGCACACCGGCTCCGATCACGCGCGTGCTGATCCTGGACTTTGAGACGCCGGCAGGGCAACCGGCGCTGTTAGGGCGCAAGGCTGCCGACGCCGTGGCGCTGGCGTTCATCAACTACGCCAAAAACTACGAGGTCGTCTCGCGGAGTGAGATGGAAGCGCAGATGCAGCGATTGCGACTGTCTTTCCCCTTGTTGCCGGCGCAACTGATTCAACTGACCCGTGCCGTCCAAGCGCGCTATGCTATCACCGGCAAAATCGTTCAAGTCAGTGTCAACGAGAAAACGGGACAAGCAACGGTGCAACTCCAAATGCTGTGGTTTGACCCTTTCATGGAGGTGCCGACAAACGGCGCGCATGTGCGTCTCACCTCACCGCCGCGCCCCGGCACATCGCCCGATGTCGCCATAGACCAAGCCCTGACATTAGCCGCTGCACAAGCCGTTCAGCAAGCCCTTGCAGTGCGGTTGCCGGAAGGGCAAATCACCCAACGCGTCGGTAACGCTGTGATCATCAATCGCGGGCGCGATCATGGGCTGTTGCCTGGCATGCGGATGTGGGTCGTCCGCACTGTCCGTGACCCAGAACTGGGACCGATTCCGTCACGGGTCGGACGGGTCACCCTCACGACCGTAGAAGCCCGCACCGCTGAAGCCCGTATTGACGAGGAATCAACGCCTGTTCAGTATCCGGACAAAGTCGTTGCCATTTACCAGTTGCCCGAAATCGGCGCCCGTGAAGCGCCGGTGGAGGTAAAACGACCGTCATTGGGGTCGCAAATTGCGCGCTTGATCTTGGTGCTGGGTGCAGTTTTTCTCGCCGCCAATCTCCTGCGACGAGGCAACACAAACCGTGGTGAGGGGGCACCCCCACCTGCGCGAGCCCAAGTCAGTAGCGACGGACAACGAGTTATACTGCACCTGCAACCCATTCGTGACACGGTCGCCATTGAGATTTACCGCGACACCAGCGCCGCTGTAAACCCAGTACTCAGCAAGTTAATTGATGTCATAGACCCGCAAAGCACGGCGGTTTTCAACGACGATCAAACTTTCTACACCGGTGTCGCAGCCATAAGCGTGGAAAGCGGTGACCCCCCGAACATCCTGCCGCGTTTACAACGCGATCCTACCCAAACTCAGCCTGTCGGTCCCGTGTTTCTTCCAGACAACTATGAGGTCTTTTTCCTGCACACCCCACCCCAGATAGGCACTTCCCATTGGTATGTCGTGCGGTTTGTGACGGCACGGCGTGTTCCGATAAACCCGATCCCGACAGGTGGAACGACGGGCGGCGGAGGCGGAGGTGTCGGAGGCGGCGGAACGGGTGGCGGCACAGGAGGCGGCGGGACAGGCGGCGGAGGCACAGGAGGCGGTGGAACGGGCGGCGGGGCAGGCACTTTAGGCTCCCGACAGCAGCAAACTCGCCCGCCTTTTGAACTAATTTACAGTGCCTATTCGGCACCCATCGGTCCTGCAACTCCTGTTCGGCGGTTGACCGTTGCTGACCTATTGGAGCCGAACCCGAACACTGCGGTGAACCTCAGCGCCGTGACTTTTCGGTTTTTGTCAGCGCAAGGTGCTGACGAATATGTCATACAAGTCAGCGACCAAGTCACCTTCCCGTCCAATCGCACTTTGACGCTGACGGTGCCGTTGCTGCCCAACCCCAACCAAAACGCCCAACTCGTGACATTAGCCAATCAAAACTTGTTGCCCTTTGCTCAATCCATCGGCAACACGACCGGTCCCTTCTACTGGCGGGTAGGCTATCGTAACTCGCGCGATGCCACGCCGCCGGAAGGCGGTTATGTGTTCAGCGAAATTCAAACGTTCCAGGCGACATCAATGCCCCCACCGCCGCCACAGTAGGGAAGGGAAAGGAGGCGCTGACATTATGTCTTGGCGATGTTGTGGTTGGCTGACGGTGCTGGGACGATGGCGGTTGGCTGCGGTTTTCATCGTCCTGTGGCTAACGGGGCATGGGGCAACAGGACAATCGCGCTGCCGCACCTATTGGGTAACCCGGCAAATGTTCCAACAGGCGAACATCACCCCTCAACGACTTGCCCAAACTTTCGGCGCGGTGCCCCGCCAGGTGGGACGGGAGTTGCCGCCGTCGTTCTACGGCGGGTTGGGGTCGGCGCTCGTTCCGACCAACGGTTTAGTCGGCACCGTGCGGGTTTTACACATATTGGTCAATGTCATCAACAGCGACCCGAGCACCCAGCAACTCGTCCCGCGCCTGCAGTTTGACCCCACCCATACGCCCGACTACTACAACAACTTGTTGTTTAACGAAGGCAACCCTGATTCTATGGCGAGTTTCTTTCGGGAAGTGTCGTATGGACGGTTGCGGTTGGTGGGCGAAACGCTCGGACCGGTGGCGGCGAACTTGCCGTTGACCGTGCAAACCCAAAACAATCAAGTCAGGATCGCCTACATCAGTAATCTCAGCAACAACGCGACCGTCCAATCACTGGTGCAACAGGCGCTCAACGGGTTGGACTCCGTCGTGGATTTTGCGCGCTATGACGGTGACGGCGATGGGCGCATTGACGCGCTCCTCGTTACATTCGCCGCCGATGTTCGCGCGAAGCCGCCCAGCGGTGATTTGACATTGGACCCGACCTCAGGGGCGTTCACCGTCCCTTGGGGTGTGGCGCGGCGTGTCAACCCGATGCTGCCGCCTTTTGCAACGACTCAGGACGGCGTAGCGGTGGATGTCGTGGCGCTCGTCCATGAAGTGGACAGCACTTACGGTTTCGGGACCTACGCCCACGAATTGGGGCATGTTTTTGGTCTACCCGATCTTTACAGCCCACAAAATGAGAACCAGGTGGATCCGGGGCTCTGGTCTACGATGGCAGTGGGGGACCGATTTGAAGCCCCTGGTCGCCCCCTGAACCCAATGCGTCCGGGCGGTTTCGCCGTTCATTACGACCCGTGGTGCAAGGTGGTTTGGGGGTGGCTGACGCCCGTGGAAGTTGTCCGCACCGTTGGCACGGTGACCGTCCCAGCCTACGCTGACCAGCCGGTGGCTTACCGCATCTGGGCGTTTGGGAGCGTCAATCAACCTGAATACTTTTTGGTGGTCAATCGCCAGTTGCGCGGTTTTGACCGGTTTCTGCCAACCTCAGGGCTCAACATTTTTCACATTGACCGTTCTATTCTGTGGGACCCTGCCCGCTTCTTTAACAACGCGGTGCAAGCCAACGCGTCCCGCAAAGGTGTGGATTTGGTGGACGCCGACGGGCGCAACGACATGGACGACGCCGTGCCCAACATCGGGACCTTCAACTGGAGCAACTTTGGTTTTCTCGGCTGGCAAAGGGGCAACTGGGGTGACGACGGTGATCCTTTCCCCGGCAGGCTCAACAAAACCCAATTTTCTTTCACGACCGTCCCGTCCAGCGCCAGTTACACCGGTCAGGACAGCGGTATCGTCATTGAAAACATTACCCCACAAGGGGACGGGTCGGTCCAGTTGACCGTGCGGTTAGCGATCAAACCGCAGGCGGTCATTGTCAGCCCCCGTGACGGTGAACGGGTCTTCACCCGTCGTCCATTGCTGCAAGTGCAATTCGTGACACCGTCGGGCGCGCCGGCAGACATTGCCCCGAACGCCATCACTGTAAAGGTGGACGGAAGGGACTTTCCCTTCAATGCAGCGGAGGCGTTTGATGAGAACCGCCAGTTGTTGAATTTACCGCTGGGTGACCCAAACGACCCGACCCGCCCGTTGCCCCTTGGCACGCACACAGTGCAAGTGCGAGCGACCACAAAAGCCGGCATCACTGTAGACCCAGTGCAAGCCACTTTCGTCGTAGACATCCGTCGCTTGGCATTTAACCAGCAGGGCAACGGGGTGCGCATGATCAGCCTCCCTTACGATTTCGCGCTCAACCCCTCTTTAGGGGCGCCCGCCTTCGTTTTGGGGAACGCCTTCGCACGCATCGCCCGTTGGGGTGTTCTTGACGCCGTCAACCAGTTGTATGGCTACCATGTCTTTGGCGCGTTCGTGGACCATTTCGTGCCTGGACGAGCCTATTGGGTGCAGTTGACCGCCGACGCTACCTTTTACATTGAGGGCACGACGGTAGACCGCACACAGCCCTTCCGCATCACCAACGAGCCGGTTTGGGATCGCAACGCCTTAGACAGAGGGTGGCAGCAAATCGGCAACCCCTTCCCATTTTCCGTTGATGCCACTGCGATCCAAGTCGTCACGCTGGACGGCACACTGATGAGCCTGAGCGAAGCCGTCAGCCGGCAAATCATCGGCGACACGGTCTTCTCCTTCACCGGCAACCCGACCAGCCCTTACCTGTCTATCCCCATCGCCGATTGGGTGATGGAGCCGTTTGAAGGCTATTGGCTGCTCAAACGGCAACCGTGCTCGTTGATCGTCGCCCCGTCGCCGTCCATCCGCCGGCGGTTAGCGCCTTTGGTGTCATCGCCGTCTGTCATCGTGGAAGTTTGGGGTGAAGGGGCGAGTTTGCCTTACCGTCTGGCAGTGCACCGCGATGCGTTCACCGTGCCAGCCCCACCACCAGCACCAGGCATGACGGGTTGGGCGTCTTTTGTGAGCCCGACGCGCGGCGCACTGCCCCTCATGGAAGTCAGCCTCAAAACGCACCGTCAATGGACCGTAGTCGTTCAGTCGCATGCGCCGCGCCAAAAGGTAACTTTGCGCTGGCGATTACCGTCCGCCCTGCGGGACGGACGGTTGGTGTTGGTAGACCCGCAGACTTTGCAAACGGTTTCGCTCGCTGTCCCAGGGTCATTGACCGTTACGACGGACGAACAGGGTCAGAAAACGCTGACATTGCGCTGGGTCGCTGAAGACGGTTTGCCGTTGCGCATCGTGGATGTGCGCTGGACGAAACTGCGCGGACAAGGCGTGCTCATTCAAGCACGGCTGACAGCGCCGGCGCAAGTGCAAGCCGAAATCCGCACACTGACAGGGCGCTTGGTGCGGTTGCTGCCACCGACAGAACCGTCGCGCTCCGCGGTGCAATGGGTCTGGGACGGACGCGGCGCTGACGGACGCCCGCTGGCACTGACGACCCCGTTGCTCCTTCATCTGCGTGCCCGTGACCTCGCCGGACGCGAGACCCAGAGGGTGGTGATCCTCCGATGAGGCATTACATTTTCATGTTGGGCGCGAGTTGCCTGCTCTGTAGCCTTCTTTGTGTGGGGCACCTTCACGGGCAGGTTTCTATCAGCAACAGTTACCTCCAAGTGACGATGGCGACCGATACGGGCAACTTGACGATCGCTACGACAGGGGGTGACCCGACCAACCCTGCCGATGACAATTTGCCGCTCAACGCCCCTGCGGCGACAGCGTTTGTGTTGCGCCTTTACAATGTCCTCACTTCTCCTTCGCTCGGTGCCTCAAATGTTGACATAGACCTACGGGCTACAGGCACCGTCGGGCTGGTAACAGTTACCGTGCAATCGCAGGGTGCGGTGGGCTCCACGCTTTTTCGTGAGTGGCTCATTTTTGTCCCCGACCCGATCACGGGTCTTCTTCCGACCACCCCGACCTTGCGGGTCGTCCGTGAGTGCACTTTGCTCGGCGATGCGTTGGAGTTGCGGTTGCGGGTGGAAAATCGCAGCAGCATCACTCGCGACATTGGGATCGGAATGATCTGGGTGCGGGGGTTTGGCGGTCCTTACGCCGTCTCGACCTCTTCGGTGCCGATTACCGGTGAGCGTGAGGTGACCGCCTACGCAGCGATGCCGGAGGCGTGGTTCGCCCTCCAAGCGCCGGCAGCGGTGCTGTCGGTCAAAGGCACCGTCCGTCCCACCGATGGACCGCTACCTGACCGTCTGCTCTTTGCCAACATTGCCAACTTAAATGCCCTGACAGGCTACGGTTTTGACTACACAACGCTGAGCCCTTTTGACAGCGTGACCGGCGCCGGCACGGGAGCCGTCGGGCTGTATTGGAACCGCCTGTCCGTGCCGCCGGGGCGAGCGGTGACGGTAACGACCAGTATCGGGTTGAACCTGGCGTATGGAGACTATCGGCGCCCGTTCAGTTTGCGGGTGCTCCCTATCCCGCCATTTGAGTTGCAATTAGGCGATAACCCCTTGACGCCTGAGGTAGAAACCGCATATCCGACGCCCAATCCTTTTTCCGTCACGGCGCTGGTCGCCAACGGCGACACCGCCAGCGCGCCGACGACAACGGTGACACTGGCGCTGCCAGACGGGTTGCGGTTCGCCCCCGGCGAAACTGGGACGAAAGTTATCCCGTCAGTGCCTTCCGGTGGGGAGCGGCAGGTGTCATGGCAGGTGCAGATAGACCCTGGCGTCAGTGGTCCAAAAGAAGTGACCGTCCTGGCGACCAACGCCCAAGGGACGCGGCAAGTGCGGCTTACCCTTCTCATCCCTGCTCCCCCTACGATGTCGCTGAAAGGCGGCGTCAACTTGGTCGGCTTCCCGTTCCTTTTTGTCAACCCTGAACCGTCAGCGGCGTTGGGAATTCCGTCCGGCAGCCTGCAACTGGCACATTACGACCCACGCGTGGGCGATTACTTGATTTACGGTCGGGACGCTGCGTTCACGCGGTTGGAGCCAGGGCTGGGCTATTGGCTGCGGCTACCTTCCGTCCAAACTATCACCCTTAACGGGGTGCAGGTGCCACGGCAGGACATTACCGTTCCCCTGCGACGGGGTTGGAACCAGTTGGCGAACCCCTTTCCGTGGCCAATTTTGTTGCGCGGTGTTCTGGAGCCCTTGGTCGCTCAAGGCATCGTGCGCCCCGTGATGTTCGTCTGGAATGTGGACCCCGCTATTCCGCCTTACGGCGGCGAATATGTCGCCCTTTTTGGGACTGATGTTCAGTTAAAACCTTGGCAAGGGTTCTGGCTGTTCAGCGAAGCCGACAGCACCATTACCTTTGGAGCGCCCAGTTTCAGCGGCACTTGGCGGACCCGTCAAGCGTCCCTTTCGGTGACGGCGACCGAACCGTCTGTTCCCAACGGCTGGGCGGTGCGTTGGATTGCCCGCAGCGCCGCTGGGCGCGATGCTGCCACTTGGATAGGGGTAAGCCCACGAGCCCATGACGGCTACGACGCTTTAGATGTCCCCAAACCCCCGCCCGTCCCCAACGGTTTGCAGGTGCGCAGTGTTGTCGCTGCGGGACGGTCGGCAATACCGTTGAGCGTGGATGTGCGCCCGACCAACTCGCGTGTCGCGTGGACTTTGGAAGTGGTGAACCCTGCAGGCGGCGAAGTGACTTTGCAGGTGGAGAACCTTTCCTCTGTCCCTCGGTCGGTCCATCTCGTGCTGGTGGACCCGGAGACAGGGCAGCGATGGGCGCTGCGGACAACGCCTGTCGTTCAGGTTCTCACGGACGCAAGGCGTCCTAAGCGCCTCCAAGTCCTCGCCGTTGCATCCAATCAAGTGCCGCTGCGGGTGCAAGGGTTACGGGTTGTGCCCTTGCGTGGGCAGGGGGCGCGGATTGAGTTCAGCGTCCCTCAACCCTGCCGCGTGCGGGTGCAGGTGCGTTCCCTGACAGGGCGCACGATTTGGGAAGCCTATCTCAACGCCCTACCTGGTGGACGGCAATCAATACTCTGGGATGGACGCGGCGCTCATGGGCAGCCGTTGCCTTTGAGTGCCTACATGGTCGTCGTTCAAGCCGTCGCCGAAGACGGGCGCAGCGTTCAAGCGCAAACGCTGGTGCGTTAGGTTGGAGGGCTTAGCCGCGCGGCGCTGACGCTTTGCCGTTTACAATCTTTCACCGCTGTGGTAAAAAACCGACGCAATTGTGTCAGTTCGGTATGAAGGAGGGCGTTGTGGGATGCGTTTGATGGCATGGTGTCGGCGACCTTGTCGTGCCGATGTCGCTTTACTGTTGACTTTAAGCCTCTTGTTCTTGCCGGCGTTGGTCGGGCGGCAAGCGAGCGGGTTCAATGCGACAGGGCAGGTATCAGCGCAAACCGTCACCCGCCCCATCCTTGTCGTGCCCTTCCAAACGGTGGAAGGCGTGCCGTCCAGCGCCGCCGCACATGTCACTTACGCTTTGGTGGAAGAGTTGGAAAATAGCCGCCAATTCAGCCCCACGCGTTTGTCACTGGAAGAACCGACGGTCCGACGGTTAATCGGTGAAGGACGCCTGACAGAAGATGCCGTCGCTCAAGTTCTTCAGCAACCGACCCCTGAAGGGATTGCCGAAATCGCCGGCGCCATGCAAATTGCCGACGCTGTGTTTGGCACTGTGGAAAGCTACGCCTACGACAAAGCCGACGGCGGTGTCGTCAAGATCAAAGTGACGGCTCGCTTTCTTAACATTGACCCCACAACAGGTGCGGTGACCGCAACAAAAGAAATCACCAAGGAAGGCAGCAGCACCCCGAAATTGCAAGCGACGCCCGAAGAAGTGTTAGCCACTGAAGCCTTTCGCAACGCCGTCCGCCAAGTCGTGGACGAGTTTTTGGGACGCCCCCCGACAGTGAAGCCGGTTGAACGCCCGAAGCAACGGTTAAGAAACGCGCTGCCCATCTTCATCGGGCTGTTTCTCTTGGGGGCAATGATTGCTGCCAGCCGCAGCGGAAGGGCTGCTCAACCCCCCAGCCCCGCCGACGCCCCCTCACGGGTTACGACATTCCAACAATGGTCAACTATCGCAGTGACCTGGCAACCCCCTCAACAGGGCACACCCATCGGTTACAATGTCTACCGGGCAGATGTTGGTCCCGCTCTATCCGCTCGCCAGAATATCTCGTTTCAGCGGCTCAACATCGCGCCCGTCCCTAACACCCAATACTTGGACAACCAGGTCGTTGCAGGGCGTCTTTACCTCTACGCTGTCACCGCTGTATATGCGAACAATGTGGAAAGTGGGAAGGTTTTCGCCAACACAGACATTACTGGCGAGCCTGTGCCTATCGGTTTAGGTGTTCCGCTCCCGCCCCGCAACTTACGGGTTCAGAGCATGGGCGGTTCCTCGGTGCGGTTAACTTGGGATGATTCAAACCCCTCTGGCTTTGTCACGAAGTTCCGCATTTACCGGCGGGTCGGTGCCCCTCCCAGCGAGGCTGATTTGCTCAGCGAGGTGCCGGGTTCCACAACCTCCTTCGTTGATAGCGGCTTGCAAAGCGGAACCTATTTTTATGTAGTGCGAGCGGTCAGCGTCCAAAATTACATCAGCGCCCCGAGCGTCGTCGTTACCGTGACAATCAACTAAGCGCTGGGAGCCGTTTCAGTTTGCGACACGACGACGCCTGCCGGTTATTTTGGGGGGTGTAATATGACGCCGCAGCGGGTCAGGGTTGGCGTTGCTTTTTTAATAGGCATCGCTGTTGGAGGGGTTAGCACTTGGTGGCTCAAGAGCGTGTTGCCGACGGTGCGATGGCGTGAAGTGGTCACCCAATTGAGCAGCGCTGACCCAGTTCAGCGGTCTGATGCCGCATGGTTCTTCGCAATGCACCCTGCCCCGCAAGCGGCGAAGGCGCTAACCCAAGCGTTGCTGGACGACGACGATCAGGTCCGGTTGGCGGCAGCCGTTGCTTTGACACGGCTGGGCGATCCTGCCTTGGCACCGCTGTTAAACCTTGTCCGCCGATCAGAGGAAGAAGCCCGCAGAGATCCCCAAAAACCCGTCCACTTTTTGCCGGGGCAGTTTTTGCGGCGCCCGCGCGACGCCGCCGTCTTCATCCTGAGCCAGTGGGCTAAATCGTCGCAAAAGGTCCACCTCGTCACCCGTCTGCTTACCAGCCAGGACCCGTTAGAGGTCAGCATCGCCCAAGACGCCCTGCGCCAAGGGGGTGCCCCAGCGATGAGAGCCGTGTTGCCCCTCTTGCAACACAAGCGCCGCGAGGTGCGGTTGGCGGCGCTTAGCGTCTTGGGCGCTTACGGTGACGCCGCGGTGGACACCATCGGTAAATTCCTTACGGAAAACGGTCAAACGGCGAAAACACCTGCCGACCAAGAGGTCCGCCAAATCGCCGTCTATGTGCTGGGGGGCACGCAAAGTGACCGTGCCTTCCCCTTCTTGAAACAAGCCCTCAAAGACCCACAGTTGGCGCCGGCGGCGTGGCAAGCGATCGGTAAACTCGGCACCGCGACTGCCAAACGCTTCTTGCTGGAGCAAGCCCATCGCTTCGCTAAAGAACAGCAGATGCCTCCGACACAACTGGTGGTCGCTCTGGGCAGCGCACAGGTGGACGATGCCCGCCCGCTGATTTTGCAGTGGCTCAACGCCCCAGCCCCTCGGGTGCAGGAAGCCGCCGCGCTGGCGGCAGGCATGATGCGGATGCAGGATGCTGTCCCGGTGCTGATACGGTTGTTGAACGCAGCGGATATCGGCGTGGCGGCAGCGGCTGCCAACGCTTTGGGGATCATCGGAGACCCTCGGTCTTTTACCGCGCTGTGCCACACTCTCACGCAAGCGAATCAACCGACCCGCTGGCAGGTTGTCGTCAGCGCCCTCAGCGCGCTCCAAAGTCTGCGCCGGCGGGACGCAGTGCCCGCTATTGAGCGGCTGCTGAAAACGCCCAATCTGCCGCCGCTGGTGCGCCAACAAGCCGAACAAACCGCCCGTTACTTGCGGCAGTTCGGGCAGTGACTGGCAAAGTATGGGAAAAAGCTTGTGTGCGGATGGGGCGGTCCGACGGGCTGCGGTGCAACCTAAACCGTTACCCTTTTCGCGCTGGAACTTCAGCAAGGTGGGAGTATCGCCGAATAGTGGCGGTGAAGCTGGTCGTGCGGGCGCTGGAAAAACGCCTTCGGCAAAGGCGCTCATGTCCGCGACCCCAACCCCTGGACTTGGGCGAGCACTGTGAACCGACATCTGACGCCGCTGTCGCGCTTGAGACCGCTGCGCAACTGCGCGCAAGCGCACCTGCAAGGGGTGGTTTAGGGGCGCTGCGGTGTTGAAATGGGATTTGTCGGAGGGCGGCTCTCTTGAGCCGCCGCAAAGAAAAACGGTGCGTCAGGAGACGCGCCCTCCGAGACATTCGGAGGGCGGCTCTCCGAGCCGCTGCGAAAAGAACGGCGCGTCAGGAGACGCGCCCTCCGAGACATTCGGAGGGCGGCTCTCCGAGCCGCCGCAAAGAAAAACGGTGCGTCAGGAGACGCGCCCTCCGAGACATTCGGAGGGCGGCTCTCCGAGCCGCCGCAAAGAAAACGGCGCGTCAAGGAGACGCGCCCTCCGAGACATTCGGAGGGCGGCTCTCCGAGCCGCCGCAAAGAAAAACGGTGCGTCAGGAGAACGCACCCTCCGAGACATTCGGAGGGCGGCTCTCTTGAGCCGCCGCAAAGAAAAACGGTGCGTCAGGAGAACGCACCCTCCGAGACATTCGGAGGGCGGCTCTCTTGAGCCGCCGCAAAGAAAAACGGTGCGTCAGGAGAACGCACCCTCCGAGACATTCGGAGGGCGGCTCTCTTGAGCCGCCGCAAAGAAAAACGGTGCGTCAGGAGAACGC
>BEHT01000027.1 GCA_002898575.1 bacterium HR17 | reverse complement strand
CAAGCAACGCTTTCACACTTGGCAAGGCAAATTCAACATCTACGGCGCCTTCATTGAGCACGCAGTCAATTTGCTCAAGCCCGATGGTAAATTGGTTTTCGTCGTGCCTGCAAGTTGGTTGGTTTTAGATGACTTCTCCAAGTTGAGGCTTTTTCTGGCACATGCAGGGCGTCTGACCGTTTATTATGTGGGCAAGGTGTTTCAGCGCCGCAATGTTTCTTGCGTTGTGATGGTTCTGGAGAGAAACGGTAAAGGCATGAACCTTTACGATGGCGAAAAACTCATCGTCAGCAAACCCGATTACAAAGGCGAACTCATCCGTTTTGAAACACCACAAGTCTTGGAATTTGAACGGGGTGGCATAGCCCTTGAGCATTTGTTTGACATTTACTTTGCGGCTCGTAGCCCTGAAATTCGCGCTCACCCTCAAGTGAGCACCAAGCCGCAAAAAGGTCTCGTTCCCATTCTGACTGGACGCAACTTGAAGCCGGGTTGGATTGACTATGAGCACTGCTATTCTGGTTTCTGGATGCCAAGAGAGGCAGCACCGACTTTGCGGTTTTTCTACGGTTTCCCCCACATTGTCGTCGGACACACAAAAGGCACTCGCGTTGTCGCTGCGTTGGATGAACGCTGCTACCCTTGGCGGGAAGAATTCCATCTTGTCCCGAAGGTAGGTAATCTGGATTTGCAAGCCATCGTTCGGTATCTTAACAGCGAGGCGGTGCAAACATATGCGCGCACTCTCTACCGTGATTTCGTGCCACATCTTACACTGACCATGCTCAAGCGCGTGCCAATACCCCAAGAGTTGGTTTCACGCAATGAAATGCCTAAACTGCCACTGGAAGGGTGAGCACAGTGGACGCCAAAAACTTGCTGAAGCAATTTGAGGAGTTTCTGGCAACTATCCCGTTGGAACGCTATCGCAACGAACTGATGCCCGTGAAAACAGTGGAACAGGATTTGCTCAAAGGAGGTCATTAAACAAGGTCGTCAGGGCATTATCGGGTGGCGTGAGGTTTTGGAATGGCTGGAAAGTAAAGGGCACTGAGTGGGTCTGGACGCGATTGATTGGTTCATTCGGTGAACCTTTGTTTAAGACCGTTGGCTGCAAAAGGCGGCAGAATTTTTTAACGGCGAGGAATTTTTCCATGCGTGGCGGCGGAAGCCTCTCAAGCCGTTATGATGCCTTCATCCGCAAGTGTTTTGGGTGTGGAGGTGGCAGCGGGGTGTGCCTATCTGCCGGGTAGATGAGCGCAGCCAAACCCGAGGTGACAGAGAGCCATGGATGACCGAACGGCGCAGGAGCGCATCGCCCAATTGGAGCGGCGCGTCGCAGAGCTGGAAGCGGAGTTGGCGCAAGTGCGCGTTGAGTCTCAACAAAAACTCTGCCACCTGCAAATGGTGCTGGATTTGATGGTGCAGGTCAATGCCTCGCTGGACCTGCACCGCGTCCTGACTGCCATCATGCACGCCGCTGAACGCTTGACCGATGCCGAGACCAGTTCGTTGCTGCTTTATGACCCTGAGACCGACGAACTGTTTTTTGAGGTCGCGACGGGCGAGAAGGGCGAAGCCGTTAAGCAGATGCGGCTAAAGCGCGGGCAGGGAATCGCCGGTCATGTATTGGAAACGGGGCAACCGATGTTGGTCGCTGATGTGACCAGCGACGCCCGTCACGCCAAAATCGTGGACGAAACGACCGGCTTCGTGACGCGCAACTTGATCGCGGTGCCCCTGCGCATCGGCGACGAAATCAAAGGTGTGCTGGAAGTTTTGAACTGCCAAAGCAGCACTTTCACCGAAGCGGATGTCAACGAATTAATGGCGATTTCCTCGCTATGTGCCGTCGCCATCGACAAAGCCCAAACTCACCAAGCGCTGCAGGAGTTGTTTTGGGATTTGGTGCGGGCGATCGTCGCCATGTTGGACGCCCGCAACCCTTACACGCGTGGGCACTCGGAGCGCGTGACGGAGTTCGCCGTTGCCATCGCCCGTGAAATGGGGTTGAGCGACGAAGACTGCGAACGCATCCGTCTCGCCGGGCTTTTGCACGACATCGGGAAAGTCGGTATCCCCGACGCTGTCTTGCTGAAAGAAGGCTTGTTGACCGATGTGGAGTTTGCTGTGATGAAGCAGCACCCAGAAATCGGCTACCGCATCTTAGCGCCCATCAAGCGGATGCGCCCCTACTTAGGGGGGGTGCGTTACCACCACGAACGCCTTTCAGGCAAAGGTTACCCGCTGGGCTTAAAAGGCGACGAAATCCCGCTGGACGCCCGCATCCTCGCCGTCGCCGATGTCTTTGACGCCCTCACCTCCGACCGCCCTTACCGAGCGGCGCTGGAGCCGTCCGCTGCCATTGAGATCATCCGCCGCGATGTGCCTAATGAGTTTGACTCCGATGTGTTTGCGGCGTTTTTACGGGCTTGGGAAAAAAGCACCATCGTGGAACAAAAACGGCGCCCTCCTCTCCCCAGCCCCTTCGCCGTCGTGGGTGAAGCGGCGATATGAAACCGAGTTTTGGACGACGGGATA
The DNA here is from genome assembly GCA_002898575.1 of bacterium HR17. NCBI lineage: Bacteria > Candidatus Fervidibacterota > Fervidibacteria > Fervidibacterales > Fervidibacteraceae > Fervidibacter > Candidatus Fervidibacter japonicus. The sequence continues at coordinate 47,444 of BEHT01000027.1, read as the reverse complement.
AGGGGGGTAGAATGCGATGCCGAGCGTGGTGATGCGTCAGGTCGTTTTTCCGGCGGCAAACGCCGTAGAGTTGGTGACTGAAACTGTTGACCTCACCCCGGCGCCCGATGAAATCGTCATCCGCACCTTGGTGTCCATCATCAGCCCCGGCACGGAATTGGCGTGCCTTGCGGGCTTAGCCGATTGGGCACCCTTCCCGTTTCGCCCTGGCTACGGCGCTGTCGGAGAAGTTATCGCTGTCGGCGACGCGGTCAGCAAAATCAAGGTGGGCGACATCATCCTCACCCACAGCAACCATGCCAGCCACGCCAAGGCACGGGTCATCGCCGTCCAAGTGCCTGACGGACTTGACCCCGTGAAAGCCGTTTTCGCCCGCATGGCGGATGTGTCCATCACGGCGCTGCGGGTCAGCAACGCGGAACTGGGTGACACGGTGGCGGTCATCGGGTTGGGGTTAGTCGGTAACTTGGCGGCGCAACTGTTTCAATTAGCGGGTTGTCGCGTCATCGGCATTGACCGTATCCCCAAACGGTTGGACATCGCCCGCGCCTGCGGCGTTGAGCGTTTAATCAACGCTGCCGTCGCTGACCCCGTCCAAACGGTCAAGGAGTGGACCGACGGCGCCGGGTGCGAGGTCGTCGTGGACGCAACGGGCAACCCGCAGGCGGCACTTTTGGCGCCCCAACTGGCAGCAAAGTATGGCGAAGTGATTTTGCTCGGCTCTTACTTTGGACGACGCTTGGAGACGAACATCACCGAACTGCTGGAACGCATCCACCTTTCGGGCTATGGGTGCATCACTTTCAAGGGCGCTCACGAGTGGCGTTACCCCGTCAAGGAAGCCCGCGATGACCTGCTGCCTATTGAGCGCAACGCCCACCTTTACAAGCACAGCGTGGAGCGCAACGCGAAGATCACGCTGCGCCTGATCGCCGAAGGCAGGTTGAAGGTGGAACCGTTGCTGACGCACCGCTTGCCCCCCGAACAATGCGCCGACGCTTATGCAGGGCTGCGCGACCGCGCCGATGAGTTTCTCGGCGTCGTGTTTGACTGGCGCGCGTCAGCGTAGGCGCACCCGTTGAACCGTCGCCTATTCACATAAGAGGCGCTTCCGAACGGGTGGTGTAGTCAAGGACGCTACAAAGTGAACCAACGAATGGTGCGCACCGTTGAAAGCGCTCCGATTTCTGCGGCGGCGCGGGCAAATCGCTGAACGGCTTCGTGGTGCACTTCGCTTAAAGTGTGGCGGATGTGCTCCGTCAAGTAGTGCTGCACGACTTCCGCAGGCAGGTGGCGGCGCTCGGCTTCTTCCGCCACGATGGTCGGCAAACGGCGCACGCCTTCAGCATGGGCGGCAAAAAGCAGCGGCGCTATTTTACGGGCGACCTCTTCATCGCGGGCGACCCACGCCGCAAACACAAAGGGCAACCCCGTCCACTCCTTCCATGCCGCTGCCAAATCCCATGCGTGCAACTGTGTATTCAGCGACGCCCGCAACGCAGCGTCGCCGATGAGCAGCGCACTGTCAGTCACAGCCAGCATGCGTTCTAAGTCGGGTTCCATCGGCACCAGTTGCGGTGTCAGCCCCCATCGCCACCGTAGCAACACTTGCAGCAGCAAAACGGAACTGCGTGACCCAGCGTCAACGGCGATGGTGCGGGGCGCCGTCAACGGTTGGTGGCTGAACACCGCAACGCTGCGGACAGCGCCATCGGCAGCGATGCCTAAACGGTCAATGAGCACCTCGCCGACACCCCGCAAATATTGGGCGACGGGAATAAGACCGACATCAATCGCTCCTTGCTGCAGCCATTCAGCGAGTTGTGCGGGTGTGCCGTAGACGAGCCTGCCGTCAAACCCCAAACGCGGCAGCGCCCAAGTCAACGGCACCGCGTTCAAAAACGGCACTGAACCGATGACCATGCGCGTTCACCCCGTAACTGTGGCGTCGCGTCGTTTGGTTGCGCGGCTTCGGTGTGGCAATTATAGCCGCAAATTCGTCACTGCGGCACAATTGGGCGCGGCAGGTGAACGGACATGAGCGGGTTGGGCTTTTGGCTGCTGGGCTTGGCGATGGGGTTGCGGCATGCCTTAGACCCTGACCACCTCGTCGCCGTCTCGGTCATGGTGGCAGAGACGGGCAGTTTTCGTCCCGCCGCCCGCGTCGGTGCACTTTGGGGCATCGGACACACTTTGACCCTGCTAATTTTGGGCGTTCCGTTGTTGCTGCTGCGGATGCAATTGCCTCAAAAGGTGCAAGCGGGTTTGGAAGGGTTGGTCGGCATCGCCCTGATTGCGTTGGGCGGAGCGACTTTGTGGCGGTTGTGGCGGCGTCGCATCCACTTGCATTGGCATGAGCACGATGGTAAGCGCCATTTGCACTTTCACGCCCACGGCGCAACGCCTCACGATCTTCCCACAGCCCATCACCACGAACATCCTCAACGGTCAACGGGATGGCGCCCATTGCTTATCGGCATGGTGCATGGGTTGGCGGGTAGCGGGGCAGCGGCAGTCATGGTGATGACGACGGCGCCTTCGTTGCTTGCAGGCATCGTTTACCTCGCCGTCTTCGGCATCGGCTCTATCGTGGGCATGACGGCGACGGCATTCGCATTGAGTTTGCCCGTTTGGCTGGCGCAACAACGCTTTGAGCGCGTCTACTGGACGCTGTTGGCGACGACGGGCGTTGTCAGCGTGGCGTTCGGCTTCTACTTGTTGTGGGAGTTGGGATACCTCTTGATGACGGCGTGAAGGAGGCGGATGTGTCGTGTTGCGGGAAAAACTCCATGTGCCTCTACCTGAAGGGACAGGGCGGTTGCCCATCGTTTCGCCGCTGCTGGGACACACCCAGTGGCTCTCAGCCGCGCTGCTGCGGCTGGAAGCGGGCAGTGAGTATGAGGGAGAAACGGGCAGCGAAGAAACCGTCGCTGTCCTACTGGTGGGCATCGTGGAGATGGAAGCGGACGGCAAGCGATTTACAGGGCAACGCCGCGATGTGTTCAATGACAAAGCCTTCGGGCTTTATTTGCCGCCGGCAACGAAGTTTCGGGTGCGCGCTCAGACTTTTGTGGAAATAGCGCTGATGAGCGCACCCGCTCGGCAAGGCGGCGAGGTGGTTGTCATCACGCCCGACCGCATCAAAAGCCGCAGCGTCGGTCAATTCAACTGGCGGCGCGACATTGACGACCTCGTGGACGCCACTTTCCCTGCCAAACGCTTGCTCGTCGGTGAAACCCGCAACCCGCCTGGCAATTGGTCGTCCTATCCGCCCCATAAGCACGAAGTGGAAGACCCGCCCTTTGAAGCCCGCTTGGAAGAAGTCTACCACTTCCGCATCACGCCGCCTAACGGGTTCGCAGTGCAGCTGCTTTACAGCGATGATGGCACCTTGAACGACGCCGTCATCGTGCGCGACGGCGACACGATCGTCATCCCCAAGGGTTACCACCCCGTCGCAGCCCCACCCGGCTACAGCGTTTACTACCTTTGGGCGTTGGCGGGCGAAGGGCGGCGGTTGTTTTTCCGCTACGACCCTCGCCACGCATGGGTTATCGGTGCCGAAAACATCTTGCGCGAAACCGCCCAGTCACCATAGCGGGCGAAACGCCGACCCCTGAATAGCGGCGTGGGCATCGGTGTGTTAACATAAACGGCAACCGCTGCGTCTCACAGCGCAGCAACCGATGCAGGGGAGTGGATGTCCCGATGCGACACTGGTGGCGCTGGCAAATCGGTGTGAGCGCCAGCCTCGCGTTGGTGTGGCTCGTCACGCTGGGTTTGACCCGACCGCCTCAATCGGCAGCGCCGCAGAAAACACCGCCGTCATCTGCAGTCCAATCCGATCCTTCAACCGCGACAGCCAAAACGCTGCCCGCTGGTGCCCGTTTGCCCGAGCCGTTAGCGACTTTGGAACATCGCTTTGCTGATGAGTTTTGGCCGTTGTTTCGGCAGACGGGATGCTTGACCTGTCACGGCAAAAGGAACCCTTCGCCGTTGGAATTGCCGCACAATCCCATCGCGGCTTTCCGTGTGCTGTTAGAGCACGATTACTTTCGCACCGACACGCCCAGCGGGTTGGTGGGGCGCATCGGCATGACCGACCCGCAAAAGCGGATGCCCCCAGACCCGTTCCCCGCGTGGAGCGAACAGGACATCAACCGCTTACGCTCTTTTTGCGAACAAGTGTCGGCGGCATTGCAGCGGTTAGGCGTTAAACCCGACGAAGTGTTTCCCTTTGCGTTGCTGCTGCCTTACGAAGGCGACCGCCCTGCGGTGGGCATGGACAACACCTTTTTGTCCTACTACCAACTGCGGCGCAAAATCAAGGTGATTTTTGACGACGAATGGAAACGCAACGAGCGGGATTTGTTTGCCGAAAACATCGCCCTGTTTGGCGGTGCCGATTTCCGCCGCTACTTCAGCGAAACAAACCGTCCGACAGCCCAATATCTGACGGGCATAGATATGCTCAGCCGCGATGTGGCGTCGTTGGCTTACCTGAACAACTCTGGTCCGTTCCGCGGGTTCCCGACAAACTTGCCTGACCCGACGAAATTGACAGCGCCCGACGCTGCATATCGGCGCGCCATCAACTTGCTTTACAACCGTCTGCTGTTCCGCGACGCGATGGAACAGGAGATGCAGCAAGCCTTTCGCTTCCTGCAATCTGTCTATCGTGAAGCGAAAAACCTGACGCCCGACTTTTACGACTTGCAATTTGAGTTGACCGTTGAAGACGAGCAGGGGCTGAAAACGACCCGCACGCTTGCCCTCACCGTCCTCAACACGCCCTACGCGCTGACTCAGGAGTTCGTGGACGAAACGCAAGCCGAAAAAAGCGGCATCGGTCGGCACAAGTTGGCAGCCGCTTTCACTTTCAAGCGCGCTGACGACGGGCAATGCGTTCGGGTCAGCAACGCGGGCACTTACGGTGTCGTCTCCGTCGTCGGGATTGAGTTGCGCGGTCCGCTGCCGAAGGAAACGGTCAAGCGCATCAATGTCACCGACAAGGGCGCAGCCGAGTTGCAAGGGGCGTGGCGCAGAACCGACGACGCTTACCACGACAACGACGAAAACAAAGGCAGCAGCCACATCGTTTTTCCCATCCGCGTGGATGAAGACGGGCGCTACGAAGTGACGCTGCTGTATCGTGTTTTGCCCGACCGTTACATGGCGAAAGCCGTGCCGGTGGAGGTGCTGTCGCATGACGGGCAACATCGCTTAGCGCTGCCACCGGCTTTGCCGACGCCGCCTAAGGGCGAAGCCCACTTTGCCGTTGACCAAACGGTGGACACCGTGCCCTATTGGGACAGCAAGACGGCGTTCCGTTTCAGCGACCCAACGCAAGGCGTGGAAATCAACAACAAAGGCACGCTGCGGCAAGTCGTCGCCGATGCGGTGCGCTTCGTCCCGCTCAACGGGGGCGACCCGCTGTTGGTGCGCGCCCACGAAGCCGACGGCAATGAACAGTGGCAAGAGTTTGAGCACGGCGGTTTTCAAGCCTACAACACTATCGGTCCCAAACTGCTCTCCGACCGCAACCGACGCAAGGGCGAATTGCGGTTGCTTTACAAGCCGTCGGTGCGCAAGGAGTGGAGCCCCGATGCCTTTTACTTCGTCCACATCACCTATCCCGCCAAAGCGGGCAACGAGACGCAAACGCCCGTGATCATCCGCGCAACGGCATCGTCGCCGATCGTGCGGGTGCGCTATCCCGTGCGCGCCCATGTCGGCGCAACGGTCACTTTGGATGCCTCCGGCAGTTACAATGTCCAGCAAACGCCGTTGCGTTTCACTTGGCGACAAATCGGCGGACCGAAAGTGCAACTTTCGGACGGGCACGGTGCGACCGTCACTTTCGTCGCGCCGCGGTTGACGCCGCACCAAGCCGCATGGGAAGGGTTGTGCCGTGCGTTGATGAAGCATCCCGACTTCCTGTTCACGCGCCCGCCGTCGTTGGCGCTCATCACCGATGTCAAGCAGCGCCGTGGGTTGCAATTGGTCAAAATCGCCCAAGATTTGGTCGGACGCCCGCCGACGGAAACGGAACTGTCTCAACTGGACAAAGGCGCTGCGTTGGCGCAATTGGTGAACGATTACCTGAACAGCCAAGAGTTCCGCGACTTTTACTTCCATCGCATCCGCTTGCTGCTGGAAAGTCACGGCACGGACGAAGACGATGAACCCGTGCGGTTATGGTGCTATATCGCTTTCAACGACCGTCCGTTTCAGGAAATCTTGACGGCAGACTACACAGTGGACGCCAACTGGCAACGCAAAGAGCGCCCCGTCTACCACGGCAAGACGGGACTGTTGACGATGAAGGGCTTCATCAAGGGCAAACCTGGCTTGCCCCATTTCAACTACGCCGCCGTCGTCGCCGAGAAGTTTTTGGGTTATGTCTTTGAAGTGCCACCCGAAATCGTGGAAGCCCGCCAGACCGCCACCGCCGCCGCGACGACGCAGCCCGGTTCGGTTTGTTACAGTTGCCACAAGTTGTTGACGCCGTTGGCATATCAGCGGTTGCGGTGGACGGACGATGGGCAATACCGCGAAAAGGACGAAAAGGGCAACCCCATTGATGACAGCGACCGCAACGAAGTGGCGTGGTATCCCTTCAAAGGGCGGGGCATGGAAGCCTTCGCGACTCAAGCCGTCAAAAAAGAGCGGTTCATCCGCACGATGATTGACACGCACTTTCTGTTTTTCTTCGGACGGGGCATGCGTTGGGACAAAGACGAGCGAACGCTTTACAAGCGCTTGTGGGACGCTGTCCATCGCACCCGTTTCACTGTGCGGGGGCTCATCAAAGCCATCGTCTTGTCGCCCGAATACTTGAACGGCGGTGTGGAGTTAGCGCCGCCACCGCTGCGCCCCGCCGATGTCCGCCGTCGCACCGCTTCGTGGCACCGGCAAAGGCAAATTGTGTGGGCAGCGCCGCAGCGCCGATGACCTGCCATGCTGACGGAGGTCCAAGCATGGCAGCACTTCGCGCCGACAGGAGGTGTCGTCGATGAAATCGTGTCAGGTTGAACCCATCTTGATTGATGGACGGCACTTGCTCAAAGATGTCAAGACGAACCCGATGACCAAACATTGCTTGCAAACGCGCCGCCGATTTTTGCGCAACGCCTTAGTGACGACAGCGACGCTGACTTGCGCCGACTTCCTCAGTTACTTTTTGCATTTCGGTTTGCCCCCTGTCTCCAGCAAAGCCAACGCGATGGCAGAACAAGCCACTCGGCGGGCGGACACCCCGCACTTCCTCATCTACTGGTTTTTGGAAGGTGGTTGGATGAGTTACGACATGTTCAGCCCCGTAGACACGCCCAACAATGTCCTGCAGCGCCTCGCCAACATCAGCGAAGAGCGCTACCGCGTCCTCAAGTGGAAGCAAGACCCCGCTTACGGCATTTTCACCTACGGCAACATCCGCTACGGGTTTCTCGCCGAGCCGGGCAAACCGCTGTTCAAAGACATGGCGGTGCTCAGTTCCATGAGCACGGGCACTTTCCATTCGGGCGAGCGGCTCAAAGCCCACATGGGTGAATATCGGTTGCAAATCACGGCTGACCGCGAGGACGACGAACGCTCCGTCACGCAGGCGTTTTGCGAAGTTTACGGGCAACCTTACTTGCTGCCCAACATTTCGTGGCACTATTGGCTCTCAGACGGTGAATTGAACGAAGCGCAATTTACGGGGCGTAAAGGTTACTATCACGCTCTCGGTCCCGTCTGGGCGCACACAATCTACGCGGGCACACCCCACAACCTCAAGCAGTTTTTGCTGCGGCTGCACAGCACGACCAGCGATGTCGTCAACCGCGCCGTCCAAAGTTTTCTGGACGAAGTGCACCGGCTCGTCCTCAAAGACACGCACATTGAAGCCGTCAAAAGTTACCAATCGGCGCTGCAAATTTACCGTAACCTGATGGCGACGGGTTTTCGGCTGGACAAGGGCATGATTTCGCGGTTGTTCACCGACCCCACTTTGCGCGAGAAGTTCAACATCAGACCTGAAGACGAGCTCATCACCTACACCAGCGTCAACGGCAACAAGGCGCGGACGAAGTATTCGCCGATGCCGAACGTCCAAGCGATGATGACTTGGGAGTTGATGCGTAACGGGTTGTCGTGTGCTTTTTGGATTGAGAACCGCGACATCCGCCTCTTTGACAGCCACCGCAGCCGCCGCGCCTTGTGGGACAGAGCAGGGCGCCCCGTCGGACAAACCGACCAGAGCGAAATGATTCGGCGCAACTTGTGGGAACCGTTGCTGGCGTTGGTGGATTTGCTCAAAAACACCGAGTATGGCAACACAGGCACCAGTTACTTTGACCACACGGTCATCGTCATCACTTCAGAATTCGGGCGCACCATTCACGGCGATGTGGACGCCATCCTGAAACTCAACATCCCCGAAGACAAAAAGAAGGAAATGATTGACGAGCAGGACATCTGCCAGCACTGGCCGGTCACTTCAGCGGCGTTTTTGGGCGGCAAAGTCAAAGGCAATTCACAATTTGGCGGCGTCGGCGAAAAGACGCTGATGCCCATCCCCATCTTGCCCGACGGTAGCCTTGACCCCGCTTACGACCCCGTCACGGGCGAATTGAAACCGGGCATGAAAAAGCACCCGCAATCGTTTGTGCCCAACCACGGGCATATTTACGCCACAGCCCTTTACCTGTCCGATATTGACCCCAAAGGCAAAGGGCGCAATCAAGCCCCGCCCCTGACCTTCATCAAACGGGATGGGCTGACTTAGCGAGCAGGTTGATCGCCGTCTCGGCATCAGTGACGAGGCAGTTAATCAGGCGCCCCCTAATGGCTGCCAATGCCGCTCGGGTCGTGTCGGCGGTCCATTCGTCCCGCGCCGCACAGATGCCAATGACAGGAACACCCTTCTCAACTAACTGGCGAAAGGTTTCTAAAGGCGGCGAGGTGTTGAGATCACCCGATGGCAGCGGATGACCGTCGTCGTCAAAGGGGCGGTTGAGGATTTGCCCAGCGATGCGTTCGGCACTGTCAGGACCGATACCCCATCGGCTTAGGTAAAGGTCGTGTAGAAAACCGGCGGGGCGATACATCCCACCGACTTCCACGACGGCGCCGTCCAAACGGTGCAAATCCGCTTCCCCCCTCATGATAAAGCCGTACCCGCAGCCTGCGGTCGCCCAAACACCGCACCATCAACGAGTTCGCGATGGCAGCCCCTCGGGTGCCAACCTTGATCGTCTGCGGCCAAGTGAGGCTTTCTAAGACAGTGATGTCCAATTGGCGCAGCGCTGTTAATCGCTGTAGCGTCTGAGGAAACCCCAAGGCGTCCACGACGATTCGCACGCGCCCCGAGCCCAAGCCGAGCCGTAAATGTGAGGCATTTTTCAACCACTCCAAGACCAATTGGGCTGCTGCGGCGCCAACGGCTTGGTAACTGTGCTGCCCATCCCATGGCTGGACGACGCGGGCTTCACGCAAAGGGAACGCTTGCAGGAGGGCAGCCTCCAAGTCCAGCCGAAAAACGGGTTCGGGAACGGGCGGGACGACTTCAACTTTTGCCAACGGAGGCGTTCCGTGCAACGCTTCGTGCAAAAGGCGGCTGGCTTTGTTGCGGCTTTTGCTTAACTTGCGGGCGACCTCTTTGACAGTGCGGCACCGTTCGTTCGCCAAGAAGCGCCAGTGGACGGCGAGAAAACACTGGCACACTTTTTGCCACGCTTTGTCAAGGATTTCGCTGTCCTTCTGCCCCAACAAGTGCAGCGCTTCTTTAGCGCACGCTTCGTCGGTCACCAAGCGGTTGAACAGCGGACCACCCGCGCGTTGCGCTCGGTGGACAGATAGCACCGCGAGGGCTTTTTCCCGACCGCCGGCGACCACGACAACGGGTTTGCCTTCCCGCACCATCGCCCGTAGCAGCGCGAGAGATACCGTGACCACTTTGGACAGCCAACGGGGGCGTTGGCGCGGCGGCAAACCGTCGGCACAGAAGGGGTGAAAGAGCATCTCGGCGACGATCCCTGCTTGACGCGCCCAGGTGACATCAAATTCAAACGCCCCCGCATAGTCAAAGATCACATCGCCTTGGGTCAACGCACCGACCCCGATGAACGCCCAGTCCAAGTCGGAAGGAGACAACCCAGCCGGGTCAAGGAGCCCGACGACCGGACAGCGTTCGGGGGAGGAGAGGTAACCTTTTAAGCCCCAAAGGTGGCGGGCGACAATTTCCTCCACAATCCCTTCGGCTGTAACGCCCAACACCTCGTGCCCCTTCAACAGGCTCAAGGCGTAAAGGCGGAAGGGACGGCGGTCATCTAACGGAAGTTGCAGCGTTTGCCCTAACGCTCCGACACCGCGTCCACCTGAAAAGCCCAGTCCCTGCCCGGGGCGCAAACGGGGTCCAAACACTTGAGCCGCCGCCATACCCAAGTAATGGCTGAGGGCGATGGGGTCATCAAGGGCAGGGATGACGACAACTTCATCCAGCCCTAAAGCGTGGCGAAGCTGTTCACCTAATTGCTCATTGACAGGCACACAGACATTGACTTTGAGGAAGGCTTCTGCGCGGGGATCGCTGAGGGCGCGTTCTACAGCCTTCCAAAGACTCCACTCCGATTGCTGCTGATATCCTGACAACTGACGGAGGGTCTGCACCACTTCTTTGTTGCGTCGCGGGGCGGGATGATACTTGAAGCATACGATGCGGTAAATGTCCCGCAACGGCAAGCGAGACGCCGAGCGTCCCGCAATTTTCTCCGATACTGCAGGCGGCGTTTCCCGTTGCACCATCGTTCCATCGCCCCTTTACGGGCATCAGTGCAAATTGCCTGCAGCGTCCAATTTGCTCAATCCAGCGCGACTACCCCTCGCTGCATCCCTCACCCCACTTTAAATTTTGCCGACGGCGAAAGATGTTCGCCTTTAACGATAACGATCGCGCGAGGAGGGATGAACGATGCGTATGTTGCGGCGTTATGCCTTTACGCTCATTGAGTTGCTGGTGGTGATCGCGATTATCGCGATCTTGGCGGCAATTCTGTTCCCCGTGTTCAGCCAAGCTCGCGAGAAAGCCCGACAAGCCCAATGCACCAGCAACAACCGCAACATCGCCATGGCGATGGCGCAATACACCAACGACTACGACGAACGCGTCTCACCCTTTGAACTTTGGGCAGGAGTGTCCAGTTGTGCTGGAGTGCGCTATGCAGGTGGCGATGTCTTCACTGCCGACCCAACTACTGTCTCCCCTGCCTGCGATCCTTTCCAGCGCTGGGCACACCGCATCCAGCCTTACATGCGGAATGTGCAGATTTTCTCGGACCCAAGCGGTGGGACAGCCGTTATCAACTCAGGGGATGGTTGCCGAGGAGGATGCAGGACTGCCTTCCAGTTCATTTCACCCACACCTTTACCTGTCGCTTGGGGATGGATATGGCACCCAATGTTTGACCAAATTCGCTTCTCCTACGGCTACAATCAACTAATTGCCGCTCACGCAGGAAACGCCGGCAGCATCGCCAAGATCCAACGACCCGCAGACATCTTGCTGTTCGCTGACTCTGCGCACAAAGATGCTGTGCCTGAACAAGTAGTCCTTTCAGGCGGGGGTTATCCAGACGAGTTGGTGGCGCCGCGTATTATCTGGTCTAACACTTGTGCTGCCTTTTGTGACACAGCCCGACGCACGGACAACAACACACGCCATCATTTAGGGTCTATCCTTTCTTTTGTGGACGGACACACTAAATTCATCCAGCACCGCACTATCTGGGCACAGGGTTATCGCTTGACAGGACTGGATCAACTGTCGCGCTTTCGGTGGCAATGAGTGAAATAATCGGAGGCATCGCTGCCTTTGACCTTCAGCAAAGGGGAGGAAAAGGATGCAGCGTGAGATACCAACTTGGTTGGCAGCGTTGGTGATTGCGGCTGTGGTGCTTGTTGTCGTTGGAGTGTTTGTCTACTTGCAGCGGCGGCAACCGCCGACAGTGCCAGAAGAGCAAATCAAGAACCCTCCTAACCCTGCGTTCACGGCGCGTCCAAACATGCCGCCGATGCAACCTGGTGCGCCGTCTCCGGCTGCGCCGGGGCGTTAACTGCCAAACTACTCTTGAAAAGGCAGCGCCCCGGCGTTGCCGCACTGCTGTGCGTTTGAGCGTGCCTTCGTAACAATCGCTCGAGGCGTATTATGTTGCGGCGTTATGCCTTTACGCTCATTGAGTTGCTGGTGGTGATCGCGATTATCGCGATCTTGGCAGCCATCCTGTTCCCTGTGTTCAGCCAGGCTCGCGAAAAGGCACGCATGACGAGTTGTTTAAGCAACATTCGCCAGATTAATTTGGGCATGGCGCAGTATGTACAGGACTACGACGAACGATTCCCTGCATGGAGCAATCAATGTGCGCACGATCCTTTCGGCACAATTGACCCACCGGGGCGGTGTGGTAACGATACGGAAATGGCGTTTTTCCGTCACGCCTTCCTCATTCAACCTTATATACGCAACACCCAATCGTTCCTTTGCCCCTCTTACCCGAAGGGTTTTTGGAAATGGGGTGGTTGGATTTACCAACAATGCTACACTCCTTGGCCGCCAGCAGGTTGGGACGGGATTTCTTACGACATGAAACTGGCGTTGGGAGTCGCTGCCCGTTGCGGTGTAGGGTTGCCCCAAATTGATAAGCCTTCTCAAACTTTCGTCTATTACGAAAACAGCCCCATCCACGCTAAGACACCCATTGGATTCTGGGCGTGCACCAATAACCCTGGGGTCTTTAACGAAATGGTCTGGCACGGTGGTTACGCAGATGGACATACCAAGTTGGTGCGAGGTGGCTTGCATCGATTTGTCCGCCTGCGGGTTTGGGAAGTGGAGCCTTACCCCTGCCCGAACCTTGACCCACATTGGTATGTACGCGACGATCGTAGAAACGATTGGCACCCCGGGAGCGGCTGGGATGTAGATTGAACGCTTGATCGTTAAGCCTCATGGGGAATACGGAGGGATACGCCATGACAAGTGAGCAACGACGATGGTGGCTCGCGATCGCTACTGTCGTAATTATTCTCGTCGCCATTGGTTTCATTTTTGTGCGCCAGCGCCAGGAACAGGCGCGGCAGCACCAGGTGCTGCCGACTCACCCGCCATCGTGGTTCGGCAAAGGAGCCCCTCAACCTTCCCAACAGCAGGGGCGTTAAATCGACCCAAGAGGAAAGGTGAACGATGCGTGCGTTACACCTTTACGCTTTTGAACTACTCGTGGTAATGATGCGATGGACTTTGGCGGTGATCGTGGTGGTTAGTAGTGTTTGCAGGAGCGTTGGGGCGCAGCACCTTGACACCCCTATCGTCGGCGCTGTGTTCTTTTACTGGTATGAGTGGGACGAGGATGAAGAGTGGGGTAATTGGCTCGGTGCTGTCCACAACACGCCCCTTTACGGCTACTATGACAGCCGAAAAGTTCGCGACAACTTCCGCTCACTTTTGCTCGCTGCCGATTGGGGCTTGACACACTTTTTCCTTGACTACTGGGGACATGATTGGCGCGGTGAGAACAACGAACCCCGCGAGACAACAGTTTTGAAGGCTGCCGAAAAAGTTCGGGCACTTGGCTACCCAATTTTCATCGGCTACTACCAAGATGGCACAAATTTTGCGATGCGCGACTTTTGGCGCAATATCAGCGAACACCGCGACACTTACCTTTGGCTTCGTGATTATTCCCGTTCGCCTGCGTGGACTTGGCTGTTCGGCAAACCGTTCCAGATGGTTTACGCTCGCAACGGCGCTCCCGAATTGACAGTTGACCACGAAGGCTTCCAGAGTTGGCTGAAACAGCGCTACGGCAGCATTGAAAAACTCAACGCCGAATGGGGCACGAACTTCCGCGACTTTTCCGAAATCCGCATGAATTTCCAAGCCGTCGGGTTTCAAAGGGCGATGAGCATCGCCTACCAGTATGAGCGTTGGCAACAAGATTGGGCGAAGTTGGAACAACTTGTTCGGCAAGAGTTGGGTTCGCCGGGTTTGGGGGTCTCTTTTGATGTCGGTTACGCTCCTTTTCGTGGGTTCGGTTTTGAAAAATTTGCCCGCACTTTCGGCGGACCGCATTCATATGCAGGCATCTTCGGTCAACCTCACGAACAAGATGCCGAACGATTTTTGCAAGCAGCGGTTGCTAAAAAGTGCGGGGCTGTTTTCTTTGACCACCTCAAGCATCGTTACTTTGACTGGAACATTCGGGTGCCCGGCACTGCTTATCCACCTGAACCTCACCATTTTGACCGATTTTGGGTCGGCAACTTGATGCGGTCTGTTGACGGCGTTTTGCACTTGAGTTGGAACGAGTGGTGGGAAGGTTCAAACCTTGAACCGAGCATGGAAGGTGGAAAGCGTTTCTGTGAAACCAACTTGCTCTACAGCACAATCTGGCAACTGACCTATCGGGACGGGGGACGAGGGGCGAGGGACGAGGAAATAGGTCTGCTCGTTAACGATTGGATTTTTGAGCACGGTGGCGGTGACGCAAATGACCTTTACAACGCTGTGCAAGGGCTGCGGGTTGTCAATGCTCCTTTTGACATAGTGCTGCAAAGTGAAGCGACGCTGGAGAACCTGAAGCGCTTTCGCGTTCTCATTGCGCCTGCTGGCGGTGTCGGTTTCGGGTTCAACGCAAAAAACGAACGGATTGACCAAGTGTTGAACGAATGGTTGCGACTTGGCGGACGAACGCTCATCACTTCGCAAGGTGGAATAAAGGACACAGGGCAAGGAACACAGAAAAAGACAACTGCATCTCTTATCCAGCGTTATCTGTCCCGCTTCTTCAACTTCTTCGCAGACATTGGTTCACCAGGTGACGAAGTTGTTTTGATTCAAGGTTTCAGCGGTCGCGAAGATTGGGGCAAGTTGCCTGAAGGCGCTTTCGGTGCTGGCAGCAAGGCAACAGTGCGTTGGACACCAGCAACTGGTAACACGACGGTTCTTTTGCTTCCCGCACTGCCCAACAATGACTTGCTCTTACGCTGGCACGGTAGCGCTATCTGGCAAAACCGTGTGACTGTGTTCGTGAATGAGCAAAATGTCGGCGAAGTGACGATTGAACCTGGTTGGCATGTTTACGAAGTGCGGTTGCCTGCCGACATCGTTGGCGGGATGAAGGTCATTGAGGTTCGGCTGCAGTTCGCTGAAGTGCACATCCCTGGCGAAAAAGAACCTCAACGGTTTCCGGGCGAACAGCGAGTTTGTAACTTGGCGCTTGATTGGGTGCAAATTTGCACCCCCAATGTGCCTGTCGGTGGACGAAAAAGTGTCAAGTGGCAGCCAATGGAAGCAGCAGAGTTTGTAGGTGAAATGCAGAAAAATCCTTACACGAAGCAGTTTCGTGCGCCACTGCAACTTCGTCGCGTTCGTTTGCTTGATGGCAAAGTGCTCAGCGTCTACGCCGATGGCATTTTCCGCGACTTGCTCATCACTTTAAACTCATCCCTCGTCTCCCGTCCCGCGTCCCTTTTGTTCGTCAACGGCATCTTCACTGATGACCCTCGTTGGTGGGCGGCAATTTTAGAACAAGTGGCAAAAGTGAAATGCGGTAAGTTTGCCTGCCTTGACAAAGGTTCGTTGCCTGACCATCCCGACTTAATGAGCGCTGTTTTGACGGCAGGAACGACTAAATTTTTGCTTCTGGAAAATCGCACAGGTCAACCCCGCAAATTGCGGTTGACCGTTCCAGAAGAGTTGTCGTCCAAAGATGGCAAACTTGTTCGGGGGTTGGCTGTTAGCGAAATTGTTGTCCTTTCACGCGATGGAAATCGCTTTGTAGTTCATTCCTCGTCTCGCGTCCCATTTGTTAATTCCGTTCAACACTACGCTGTCTATCAAGTCGTTTACGCACCAGTGCGGTTATCGTTGCCCAAGTGGGTAGTTTTCCCGGGGCAGCAAACGACATTGCCCATCAGAGTAAGCAATTTGATGGACGAACCAATCACCATCACGCTCCAAATTGATTCGGTAATTGCGAGCATCAAAGGCAAACCTGTGACTGTGCGGTTACAGCCAAAGGAACAACGCCAAATTGCTTTGCCCGTTGAGGTTAAGCCGTTTGCAGATTGGGGCACAAAAACGGTTTTCGTGAAAGGGGCGTGGGATGCAGGACGAGGGACGCGAAAAACGGCATATTGGCTGCGTCCGCTCATCGTCGGACGCAATGCAAATGTTCGTTGCTTGACAACAAGTGTGACTTCTCATACGCCCACAATTATGATTGTCAATGCTCCAACGACACCCTTCGGAGACATGACATGGTGGCACCCTGCGTTGGATGTTCCTGGCGAAACAGCAAAGGATGTTGAAGTCGTTCTCCGTGCAGAAGCAAACGCTTACTTGCCTGAGGAATTGCGCCTTCGCATTGGCGACCTCAAAGACGGTGAACGCAGACAAATTCGCTTACCTTTACCGTTTGCATCGTCCCTCGTCTTCCATCCCGCATCCCTTATCATCCGCTGGCGCGACAGTTCGGGTGTTCATGAGCGATCGCAACCTTTGAGCGTAACTTTGTTGCCTGAGCAGTTACCCAAAACTCATCCCAACCAAGTTGCAACGATAGTCGTTGCTGATGCAGAGGCTGCGCAAGGGTTACCGATGAGCGTTGATTTGCCTAAAAGTGTCAAGGGCGAAACCTTTATTGTCCGTTTGCCTGATGGGACACCTTTGCCAACCCATGTGGAGAAGTTGAAAGGTTCGGCAGGAGCCTCACACTCCCAAAGGTTGCATTTCGTTGTGCCGCCTTCAAAAGCACTGTTACAGGTTGACATCGGGACGGAAGGCGATGAAAAAGTTTTGGTGCGTGGGTTTAGCCGCCGTGAAATTTGGGCGAACAATGTGACTATCCGATGGTTGCCCGGTGAAGGGCGTGAGACAGTGCTGCGCCTTACGATGCCCGCCGCAACTGCTCCTTCTTATCGCTTGAAGTTGCACGGTCAAGCCTTCTGGCAAAATCGTGTCAGCGTATTCGTGGATAATCAGAAGTTAGACGAGTTGGACATCAAAAGCGGTTGGCAAACTTTGACAGTCATGCTGCCTGCCAATTTGTGGGAGCGCCGAAAAGATGTAGAAGTTAGGCTTGTTTTCCATCACGCTCATATCCCCGCCGAAAAATTGCAGGGCAGCACTGACAAGCGAGTCTGCAACTTCGCACTAAATTCGTTGATCCTTGAACCCAGTTTTGATGGGCAACCTTTATTGCTGGCATTATGTCGTGCCAACAAACCTCAAACTTCGTCAATCGCTGTGAAGGTGAAAGATGGTAGCGTTCAAGTTGATAACGGCGTGATTGAACTTGAGTGGAGTGAAGGTGCGGGTGGGACATTGACAAAGTTTCGCTCAAAAGTGACAGGGCGCGATTACGCTGCACAAAGTTTCGGTACAGGCATCGGCACCTTCGGTCTCTTTGACCCGCAAAATCCCGCCACCACAACAGACCGATTTATCGTTGACAATTTCATTTGGCAACGAAACGGTGCGGCGAAAGTGAGAGTTGTTGAGCATAACCCCGTTTGGGTTACAGTTGAAGTCACGGGGCAAGGGTTCAAAGCAACGCAACGCTATCGCATCTTCTCAGGCTTGCCATTGGTGGAATTGAGTAGTGCTGTTGAACCTCGTCCCACGACCCTCGTCCCGCGTCCCGACGAACTCGTTGCCTTAGAGGCTCGCTTTAATGCTCGCTGGTGGACGAAATCGTTCCCGAACTTTGTCGGCTTAGGGGATAAACCGCCAGAAGTCTACGGACAGCATGTCGTTCACTTTGGCTGGCGGATGGGTGATTGGCTGCCACCAGTTTTGTGCTTGTTCAACCCAAACGACTTGACAGAATCTCTGTCGCTGCTCATCGTTGAAAACGAAACGGTTCGGCAGGTACCGAACTCTTCAAAGAATGCGAACGGAGGAGTGAACTGGGTGAGACAAGGTTTTTGGGGCGAACAGCGAGGCAAGCCCGCAACTGAACGGCGTTACGCAACGATGGAGTTAATTGCCAAACCGCCAAAGCCTATCCGCCTGCGTTTATGGATTCGTCTACACGAAGGTCATCATCGGGAAGCGCAAAGACAGCGGCAAAAACTGTTCTTACCACCAAACATGTCAATATCTGCTTGTAGCGATTGACTTGAAGCGGTTACTGTGTCAAAAAATTTTTGTCAACACCACTGCAATTAACTCGTGGGCAGTGCTAAAATTCTATTGGTGGAGACGATGGCAGAGTTGAAGGTTGAGGATAGAACGGCTACGAAGGAAAGTGCTGTTTCTTGGCGGGCAGTTTTGTTGGGGCTGGTAGGGACAGTTCTGTTAGCGTGGCTTGTGCCGATTTTTGATTTGCTGGTTCAAGGGACTTGGATTGCCTCCTGCCATTTGCCCATCGGCGTCTTCAATTTGTTCGTTTTTTTGCTTTTCGCTAATGCGCTCCTCAAAGTCTTGCGTCCTGCTTGGGCGCTCACGCGGCAGGAATTGTCGGTCGCTTACTGCATGATGTTGGCGGGCTCAGGGTTACCTTCATTCGGGTTCACCGAATACTTGTTCCCGACTTTGGCAGGCACGCTCTACTACGCCCGACCTGAAAACCGTTGGGCGGAGTTGACTTTTCGCTATATCCCGCAATGGTTTGTCCCTTGGGATGTCGCCGAAGCGGCGCGGGCGTTGGGGGGCGCACCACCTGAGCAAGGTTGGTGGAGAGGGCTTTACGCGTTGCTGCCCACTGCCCTCCATCCGGGCGGTCGGGAGGTCGTGCGGCTGTTTTACGAAGGCACACCGGCGGGGACTGCTGTCCCGTTGTCTCACTGGGTCGTCCCGACCGTCGCGTGGAGCCTATTGGCGCTGGCGTTTTTCGTCGCCCTCTTTTGCGTCAGCGTGTTATTGCGACGCCCGTGGTTGGACTACGACCGCCTCACTTTTCCCCTCACTCAACCGCCCTTGGAAATGACTGAAAGTGTGGATGAACCACAGACGCCGCTGGCGTTCTTTTTGCGCCAACGGATCATGTGGCTCGGTGCCCTCATCCCCTTCGCCATTCACAGCCTCAATGGGCTGCACTTTTACTTCCCGGCTGCACCTGAAATCCGCCTAACTTTCCCGCTCAACCCCTATCTGACGGGTTATCTATTCAGCCAAATTGGACCGTTCATCGCTATCGTGCATTTTTCCGTCATCGGTGTGGCGTTTTTGCTGCCGTCCGACTTGGCGTTCAGTTTGTGGTTTTTCTATTTTGTCTTCATGGCGCAATCAGTGCTGTTGACCTACTTGGGCTGGCAACTACCCAATTTCCCTGGCTACGCTACGCCCTCGCACGCGGCGTTGCAAATGCTGGGCGCCTTTTTCGCCATCGTGGCGCACTTTTTCACCGTCGGTCGCAAACATTGGCGGCAAGTGTTGAAAGGCGAGACCCCCGTCGATGAACCGATAACTTACCGCATAGCATCGCTCGGCTTCACCGCTGCCATCGCCTTTGCGACCCTTTGGTGCGTGTTGGCGGGCGCATCGTGGAGCGTCGCTTTGCTGAGTTGGCTCGTGTTGTTCGTCGTCGCTATCGCCTTGACGCGATTCGTGAGCGAAGGGGGGTTGCTGTTCGTCCAAGCCTTTCGCCCCTCAGATTTGTTCATCGCCTTTGTCGGCACGCGCCCCTTTTCGGCGCGGCACATGACCGTCATGGCGTTCGTGGAGAAGGTGTTCATGTTTGACCTGCGCACATTTTTGATGCCTTTTTTTATGGACAGTTTTCGCATCGCCCGCGTTGCCGACATCCCACTGCGTCCCTTGACCGGCGCGATGGGGCTTTCGGTCATGGCTTCTTTGGTCGCATCGTCATGGTCATTTTTGCGGTTGGTTTATCGCAAGGGTGCCAACACGATGATGCAAGGGGCAGGGGCATGGTTTTTACAACACAGCCCCCGCCAAGTCTTGGACTTCACCGTCGCCTACCTTGAACAACCCCGCTCACCGACACCGTTGAGCCGTAGTTGCTTTGCCCTCGGTTTTATCGTGGCGTTGCTGCTATATCGGTTGCGTCAATTGTTCGGTTGGTTTCCGCTGCACCCCATCGGCTACGCGATGGGGCCGAGTTGGCCGATGATTCAACTGTGGTTTTCCACGCTGTTGGGTTGGTTGCTGAAAGCGTTGCTGCTACGCTACGGCGGTTTAGGGGCATTCCGGCGCTGGCGCCCGTTTTTTCTCGGACTGCTCATCGGCGAATACTTGACGGCAGGTTTGTGGTTGGCACTGGATTACGCCTTCGGCAAAGTTGGGCATCGGTTCTTTTTGTTCTGACGCTACGGCAGCACTTTGATGCGGATGTTGCGGAACCACAGCGGCGTTCCGTGATGCTGCAGGGCGATGGGACCTTCACTGGCGATGTCAGGTAATGCGGCGTCCTCGATGACCCACATGCCGTTGAGCCATACGCTGACCTTGTTGCCGACCATACGGATTTCCATGTAGTTCCACTGCCCTGTCGGGGCGTCCATGCGTTTTTGGGGAGCGATGTTGTAACCCCAAATTTGTCCCGAACCCATTGGGTGTTCCCAAATGTTCACTTGTGCCCGCCCTCGCACATCGCCCCGCAGGTAAATCCCACTATCCCCGCCCTTTTCAATACGCCACTCCAATCGCAGGACGAAGTTGCGGAAACTCTCCCGCGTCCAAAGGTGGGTGCCCTTGCCCGTGTAGTGCAAAACGCCGTCAGGCAGAATTTTCCACTCCCCCGCCCCTTCCGTTTTCCACGCTGACAAATCACTGCCGTTGAACAACCAGCGATAACCGATTTCCAAAACGCGTAGGTTGCGAAACTCCACATAGTCGCCGTGATTTTGCAGCCCGATATAACCGCGCTTTGGACGCTTTGCCATTTCAGGCTGTGCGCTCAAATCCACATCGTGGACGAGCACACCGTTGAAGTAAACCTGCACGCGGTCGCCGACGGCGCGGATCTCGTAGGTGTTCCACGCGTCTGATTTGATGGGGTTGGTCTTCGGCGCTACTAAGCCGTAAAGGGCACCGCAGTTGGTCGGGCTGATTTGTCCACCGTCATCTAAAATTTGCACCTCAAACCCGTTGACCCAAGGGTCGGCGACAGGCAAAGCGCGGAAAAAGACCCCACTGTTGCCGCCTTTTTTGACTCGCCACTCCACACGAAAGACGAAGTCGTCAAACTCCCACTTGCTCTTGAGCCACCCGCTGCCTTTGCCTGTGCAAACGATGACGCCGTCTTTGACCTGCCATGTGTCCGCATCGCCGATGATGTCCCAACCGTCCAAGTCTTTGCCGTTGAACAACGCCATGAACCCTTGCGCTCGTTCCTCAGGCGTCAAAGGTTGCACAAAGCCTATTGATGCCGTTATCGTCACCAGCGCTGTCATTCCTAAAAGTATCATCCTGCTCCGCATAGAGACCACCTCCATCGCCAGTTTGCCCTAAAAATTTGCCATTGCTTTGGGCTGTCAGGTGTCAAATCTGCCCGCAACCCTTACGAAATTCCTTGAGCAATTTTGAACCTGCACTACAGCGACCACATGGCGCTTGCGGAATAGAGCCACAGCGTCCATTGCCCCCATCTTCCGAAACGGAAGAAATTTACCGACCTGTCGCTGCTATCCCTTCCCCAATCTTCCTTTGTCCTTCAGCGGGCAAAACTTTTAGGCAAACGGCTGAGGCGGTGACAAGCCCGTCGCGTTCTGCCTTGCTTTTGGGTTCCTTACAGGCATTGTGCAAGTTAAAAAGGGCAGGAACCAAGCCTGCCCGACATAAACAAACGGTTTGTATTCTTGTCGCGGAACGAGATGTTTACTCTGCGACGCACACGGCGCCTTTAGCGGCGGAAGTGACGAGTTTAGCGTATTTGGCGAAAACGCCGTGCGGGAACTTGGGTGGTGGCGGCGTCCACGCCCGACGGCGCCGTTCCAGTTCAGCGTCGTCCACTTCCAGCGTGATGGTGCGCTTGTCCACATCAATCGTGATGATGTCACCGTCGCGCACCAACGCGATCGGACCGCCGACCATCGCTTCGGGTGCGATGTGCCCGACCATCAAGCCGTGCGTCGCGCCCGAAAATCGTCCGTCGGTCAGCAACGCCACCTCGTCCTTCAGCCCTTCACCGACCAACGCCGCTGTCACCGCCAGCATCTCGCGCATGCCCGGTCCGCCTTTCGGACCCTCGTAGCGGACGATAACGATGTCGCCCGCTTGGATGCGTCCTTCGGTAACGGCTTTGAAGGCATCCTCCTCACAGTCAAACACTTTCGCTGGACCGCGATGGAACCGTTTGGCTGTGCCCGTGACTTTCAAGACACCGCCCTCTGGCGCCAAGTTGCCCCGCATGATGACGAAGCCGCCGCTTGGATGCAACGGGTTGCTAACCGGCCGCACGACATCTTGGTCGGTCGGAAATTGCACATGTTCCAGGCGGTCGGCAATCGTTTCGCCCGTGACGGTGCGGCAATCACCATGTAACAAGCCTGCATCCAGCAGGGTTTTCATGATGACGGGCACACCACCGATGCGGTCTACATCTGCCATGACATAGCGCCCCGACGGTTTCAAGTCGGCAAGATAAGGGGTGCGTTCGCTGATGTGCTCAAAGTCGTCCAGCGTCAAATCCACGCCCGCCTCGTAAGCGATGGCGAGCAAGTGCAAAACCAAGTTGGTCGAGCCGCCCATCGCTGCCGCAACGGCGATAGCGTTTTCAAAAGCCTGTCGGGTCATGATGTCGCGCGGGCGGATACCCAACTCCAAGACGCGCATGATAGCCCGTCCCGTTTCATAAGCGATTTGCTCCCGGCGCGGGTCAGGGGCGATCGGTGCGGCACAATTGGGCAGTGTTACGCCCATCGCTTCAAAGGCTGACGCCATCGTGTTGGCGGTGAACATGCCGCCACACGCCCCGAAAGTCGGGCACGCCGAGCATTCCAGTTCACGCAACTGTTCCAGCGTCATCTTGCCTTTGGCGACCGCGCCGACGGCTTCAAAGACATCCTGAATGGTCACGCTTTTGCCCTGCCAATTGCCGGGCGGGATGCTGCCGCCGTAGAGGTAGATGCTGGGGATGTTCAACCGCGCCATTGCCATGACGCAACCCGGTTGGGTTTTGTCGCACCCGCCGATGAGCACGAGAGCATCAAACTGATACGCCGTCGCCATTAACTCAATGGAGTCGGCGATCAAGTCGCGGCTGACGAGCGACGCTTTCATGCCGATGTGCCCCATGCCCATCGCATCGTTGGCGGCGACAGTGTTGAACTCCAGCGGCGTGCCACCCGCATCGCGCACGCCTTGCTTAACGACTTCAGCGAGCCGGCGCAAATGGTGGTTACAAGTGTTCACTTCTGCCCAAGTGTTGGCAATGCCGACCAGCGGGCGTCGCAAATCCTCATCGGTTAAACCGATTGCCCGCAGCATCGCCCGGTGTGGGGCGCGCTCAACGCCTTCTGTCAGCAACCGGCTGCGCTCTTTGCCGACCGATGCCATTTATGACCCTCCTTCGTGCAGAATGAGTTGGGAGGTGCAGCCTGCTGCACCCTGACGACTTTTAAGACGGGCAAACCATGGTTTACCCCTCCGCAAATTACCGGCGCACCAACGCCAAAACGCGGGCAGGTGCGCCTGACCCGTCCCGAATTTTCAAAGCGCCGACGATGACCGTCGCACCGCGCGGCGGAAGCGCGCCGAGGTTCGCCAAATTTTCCAAGCCGATCTTCCCTGCGCCGTTCAAGATCTTGTGGGCGATGAAATCTTGCGACGGTCCGTAATCAATGCTCAGCGTGTCAATCCCGACCCCCGCAACATTGCGTTCCACCAGTAACTTTGCCGCGTCAGCGCCGAAGCCGGGAAAATGCATGACGCCTTTG
The DNA here is from genome assembly GCA_002898575.1 of bacterium HR17. NCBI lineage: Bacteria > Candidatus Fervidibacterota > Fervidibacteria > Fervidibacterales > Fervidibacteraceae > Fervidibacter > Candidatus Fervidibacter japonicus. The sequence continues at coordinate 23,561 of BEHT01000027.1, read as the reverse complement.
TCGTCCATGTTGATGTAGCGCTTGGGATCGGTCCAGCGTTCCTCCCAGCCTGTGCGGGCGATAACGAAGGCGCCAGGCGGGATTTGTCCGTAGCGGTTCTCAAAATCGCGGAGATCGCGGGCGCTGATGCGGTAGTCTGGGTCGCGGGCGACTTTGTCGCGGACATCAAGGACACAGGCTTCGCCGACCAGTTGCGACGGCGGCACTTGCTCCATCGTCCGTTGGGCTTCCGCAAAATGAATGGGTGCATCCACATGTGTGCCTGTGTGCTCGGCGCAACTGAAGGCGTTAGCGTAATAGCCCTGCGCGTGGCGGGCTAAGTTACGGAACTCAAAAGGCGGATTGCCCGGCCACACGGGAATGGCAAGGTGCAAAGAGTGGGTCAAGTCCACGACGCGCCATGTGCCCAATCGCGGCTGTGCCACCATCCAACTCAATCCCATCGCTATCGTGACCCCGATGACTGCGCCGATCGCAAACTGCCGCATCGTTGCCGTCACCCCTTTCCGTGTCGGCTTGCTTGGTGGAAGCGGGATGCCCCCGCAACTGGTCTTCAAGGTTCAAGTTGTCCGCCAACGCGATGCGTCCACAGGTCATCCACCAAACAGTTATGTGTCGCCGCTTTGCAATTGCGCCAGAGACTCGCCTTGTGTCACGCTTTAGGCTCCAACGCCGAGCGAGGCGTAGCGGGAGAGCAAAACACCTGAACGCTCAGCGGCTCAGGAGAGCCGCCCTCCGAACGAACCTCAACATTCGGAGGGCGCATCTCCTGATGCGCCGCTTTCTTTTCGGCGGCTCAAAAGAGCCGCCCTCCGAACGGACATCAACATTCGGAGGGCGCATCTCCTGATGCGCCGCTTTGGGCGGCTCAGAGAGCCGCCCTCCGAACGAACCTTCTGCAACTCGGAGGGCGCATCTCCTGATGCGCCGCTTTGGGCGGCTCAGGAGAGCCGCCCTCCGAGCGGACATCAAAACGAACCGTAAAATGGTGCGGCGGGCGTCCAGCGTCGCCTTTTGCTTTGCCATTTACCCCGGCGGGGGCAGCAGCGGCAAGATGGACAAAACGCGGTCACGCAGCTGCTGGGGGGATGGCAGTTCGGCGACGATGCGCCCGTTGCGCATCAGCGGTCTCGTCGCCTTGCTTAACTTGCCGCTGCAGCGCGGGCAATTGTCGTCGGGTGAACGGTCGGCGGGTGTGATGACAGCCTGCAAGCAACTTTCGCACCGCCAAATATCCTTAGCGCCCGCCATCTTGCCCCGTTTGGCAATTGGTTGCCCTTCAATCTCCACGATGTCCATCGCAAAGTTGATGGTCGGGGCATTGCTGATGGAAGTGCCGACGCCGTAGGCGTCGGCGACTTCGTTGAGCCGCAAAATTTCGTATTCGTCCACGCCGCCGCTGACGAACAACTTGACATGGCGGTAGCCGCGCAAATCCAGTTCCCAACGGACTTCCCGCAGCAACTCTACCATGTCGCCCCGTCGCGAACTGGGTGTGTCAAAGCGGACGGCAAACAGTTTTTCCCCCAAGGCTTCAGCGCACCTTAGTGCCTCAAACTTTTCGTCGTTGAAGGTGTCAATGAGCGCCACGCGGGGCACCGACGGGTCAATCACGCGGTCAAACCACCGCAGCGCTTCCACCGTGTCACCCATGAGTAGGATGAGGGCGTGAGGCATCGTGCCGGCGGGTTGAAGCCCCAACAGTTCGGCGCTTTTAGTCGCCGCCACGCCATCGCACCCGCCGAGGTAGGCGGCACGGTCAATCATTGGGGCGATGGCAGGGTGCATTCGGCGTGCCCCGAAACTCAACACGGGGCGATGTCCTGCTGCCTTTTTGCACCGCGCCGCTTTTGTCGCAACCCCTGACGCTTGGCACAACATGCCCAACAAGGGCGTCTCATAGATGCCAAATTGCGTGTATTCGCCGCTGACGCGTAATACAGGTTCACCTGCGAAAAAGACGCTGCCCTCTTCCAACCCATCCACATCAACAGGCAACCCTTCCAGCAACCGCAGAACTTCTTCTACGCCCGCGAAAATCGCCCACTCGTAGCGGTCAGGCAAATGGGTCGTCCGCACTTCCATGACGACACGCTTGCGCACGCCCGCCGCTTTGAGCACTTGCATCGTCCGCTCAAAGTAGACATCGGTCACCTTGCCCGCTTTGATGTCGTCGGGCGAGGCGATGTGAAACATGGCGATGCCTCCTTTCCACGCCCATCACTCCAGCAGCACCGTCTTGCCCCGGCTGATGAGCCGATGGGTCAAGGTGATGGTCGGACGGTCGGGTCCGCTTTGCGTCATCTCCAGCGCCAACCGCCCCTCATCAAACGATTGCCGCTCATCGCCTCGTTCAAGGTCAAAGTAAAGGGTGACCGTCGCCGTAAAGCGTCCTCGGACGGCGACCGTCCAATCGCCGACAGTGTCTTGCCCGTCAATGGGTGCGTCCACCGCGCTTTCAATGACAGCGCACAGTTTGCCGTCTAACTTGACAAGTTCCTTGAAGCGCGAAGTGATGGTGAGGGTGACCTTGCAGTTGGGCGTCAGCGTTTCGGTGACCTGTTCGCGCCAAGTGGCGCCGACCGTGACGGCTTGTTCGGGAAACGCAATGTTGTGCACGGCGGTCTCAAAGAGTTTGTCCAGCCAACGGGTTGGTTGGTAGCGGGGGCTGGCAAGGGGAAAATCTTCGTCCACCTCGTCCTCGTCGCCTTCCTCACCTTCTACGACCCGCTCTTCTAACACCTTACCGCGATTGGTCATCCGCACGATGCGCTTGTAGGGGCGGTCAGGCAGGTCCCGCATGTTTTCATCCACGCCCATACGCGCCTTGCCGCTCTCCTTCGTCGTCTCAATTTCCAGTGTCCCGTCCTCGGCGACGCTGACGATTTTGTGCAGGTAGGTTGCTTCCGCCCGATACTCCATCCGCCCCTCGCGCGGTCCGCTAGGACTGGGGAAGGTGCCGACCATCCGCAAAAGAAACCACGAACGGTAGCGGTTGGTGTCGCCGGGTTTGCCTTTGTAGCGCAGGGTAAAAGTTTGCGGCGGGGTCGGTTGTCCCCCCTGCTGGGCGGTGACTGCCCACCCGCCAACGAGTGCGGCAACAAGCGCGATACTCCAGCGCTTCATCGTCGGTCACTCCCTTTGGTGCGGCGCTCCGTTCACGCCCTTATGCTAACACTACCCGCCGACGGCGGTATACTGACGCAACCCACGCTGCCACAGCCACCGTTTAAGCACGACGCAAACGCTCAACCACACCAATTGCATGGCAACCCCTTTGACCGCTTCCAACGGCGCCACACGCCCCATCAACACCTCAACGGGAAAGGCGACGATGTAGCGGAACGGCAGCCAATTGGCGATAGCGTTGACCCACGCCGGTAACACTTCCATCGGCGCCAATCGCCCCGAAAAAAAGTAGCCGATGCCCCACGCAAACATGTCATAGAGTGCCCCGACCCGCACCGTCCAGAACGCCAACATCGCAAAGCAATAACCGACCAAAAAATTCAGCACCGCCGCCAGCGTCAGTGTGACTAGGAAAGCAGCAAGGGTCGGTCCTGTCAGGGCGTAAGGGGTGCCACCGAGCAGGTTCCAGAGCAGCATCCACACGGGCAGCAGGATGACCCCTTGAGCCACCTTGTAGGCGAGATTTGCCGCCGCCAGTTCCCACATCGGGTCAACGGGACGCAGCAAGCGAGGCGATAGATGCCCTTGACGAACATACCACTCCCATTCGTAAGCCGACCACTCAGCGGTGAAGTGGTCCACCGCCATGACGGCAAGGAAGTAACTGACGAAGTCAGCGACAGTGAACCCAGCGACGGAGCGGTGGGCGGCGACCGATGTCCAAACCGCCAAGTTGATCAGGGGCAAGGTGAACCCGCTCAGTAGCCAAATCCACATGACCGCGCGATATTCCATTTGCACCGCCATTTGCAGCCGCAGAAAGGCAAGGAACTTGCGCATCATCGTGGTCGGTCGCCCCCGCTCACGGACAACGGGTCAAGACACGGGTGTAAACTTGCCAATAGCGTCGGGCTTCCTGCATCGGGTCACAATGCTGCCGCACCCACTCGTGCGCCGCTTGCGTCATGCGGCGGCGCAACTCCTCGTCCGTCAAAAGCCGCCACGCCTTTTCAGCCAGTTCTTCAGCGTCGCAGAATAGCAACCCTGTCACTCCGTCCTGCACTAGCGACCGGTTGCCGGGCACATCGGCTGCCAAGATGGGGCGCCCCAGCGCCATCGCTTCCAAAAGGGCGTTCGCCATACCCCCCTCGTGGGCGCTGGTGTTCAGCACGATGTCTGCCGCTCGGTAAACGGCTGCCATGCGTTCTGATGGCACGGCACCGAGATAGTGTATCCATGCGCAGCGCTGCAGGCAACTGTGCACCCGTTGCCACTCGTCGGCTTCCAGCACCGCACCCGCCAGCAGCAAGTGGGCATCTACGCCGCGTTGCCGCAGCCGGGCGACACCGTTAACCGCCAGCGACGGGCGTTTGACCTTGCGGATGTTGGCGGGCAGCAACAGGACAGGCGCTTCGGGCGGCACGCCGGCGTGGCGCCGCACCTCCCAAGGTTCCTGCGGCGGTAACCAAACCCCTTGTGGAATGACCACCACTTTGGGGGCGACGGTCGGCAGCAACGCTGCTACTTCGCCTCTCACTTCAGGCGCGAAAACGACGACGGCGGCAGCGTCGCCCAACACCGCTTCCATCGCGGCGCGGTGCTGTGGATCCGACCAATCGCCGTGAATGTCCGTGCCCGTTAGGGTGACCACAAGGGGCACACTCAACGCCTGCGCGATAGCGCGAGCGATGACGCCGGCTTTGACGGCGTGAAAGGCGTGCACCACATCGGGGCGAACAGCCCTCGCTTGGTCCCACCCATCCGGCGGCAGCGGTTGCGTCGTCAGCACCTTGACCGTCGCACCCAGCCGTTCCAAGTGCACCGCGATGCGCCGCACCGTCGTCACATTCCCGCCGACGGCGGGCAAGTAATTCGGCGTTCACAACAAAACCCGCATAACCGATTTTGCCCCCATTTTTGAAATCCGATGCCCAAACCGACGGGCAGCCGAAACTCTGCACAATGCGATGCGCCATCGTTTAGGTGGCGTCCGCAATAATTGTGAGCCGCATCGGGTCGTGTTCAAGAGGTGATGGGGCATGGTGCCACTGAATCGTCACATCGTGAGGTTGCGGCGCAAGTCACCTGTTCTCCTTTTGGCGTTGCTGGCGGCATTGCTGGCGCTGTGGGCGCAACGGCGCCCCGCCTCCAAACTAACCCATCTGCGCGTCGTGCGGGTCGTGGACGGTGACACCATCGTTTTGTCCGATGGGCGCACCGTCCGCTACATCGGCATCGACACCCCTGAACAGGGTCAACCCTACTACGACGCCGCCCGCAACTTCAACCGCAAACTCGTGGCAGGTAAACAAGTGGAATTGGAGTTTGATGTGGAGCGCTACGACCACTACGGTCGGTTGCTGGCGTATGTATTCGTGCGGGACAGTAAGGGACGGCGCATCTTCGTCAACGCCGAGATGGTGCGCAACGGGTTCGCCCGCACCTACACCAAGCCGCCCAATGTCCGCTACGCAGAGATGTTCGTGCGGCTGCAGGAAGAAGCCCGCAAAAATCGGCGGGGGCTATGGTCGGTCTATCGCCCGACACGCCAGCCCGTCGTCGGTAACCGCAACACCCGCACCTTTCATCGCCTCACTTGCCCGTTGGCAAAACGCATCCGCCCGCACAACCGTGTCCGTTTCCGCAACGCTGAAGCGGCATTGCAGGCGGGCTACCATCCCTGCCGCGAATGCCGACCTTAGCCGACAGAGCGGCGCCAATAGCGGGCAAAGTTTTCGTTGGGTTGCCAGTGCAGCAGCGTCTTGGCTTTGTGGTTGGTGAACTTGCCGTGCGGCAAATCGGCAAGGATATGGAAAACCTCAAACGGGCGCGGTAGCGCCGGCACCGTCAAAGCGCACCGAAACGCCTCGCCCGCATCGTCCCACGAAACGCAAAACGCGTTCACGCCTTTGCCCGCCACAAGCCGCTCGTCGTTGGGGTCGTAAAACGCGACGAACAACAAAACGACGACCGTGATGTCGTAGGTCTCGGCGAACACACGACAAATCTCTTGCCCCAAAAACTTGGTCAAAAAGTAGGCACCGAAATGCGGATCGCCGACGCCAGGGCGTGGCGGCGCGTCGTCAGGGATGTCAAAGTCGGCTGCGTAATCACCCATGTAACCGCCTTGCGCCAAATACGGACCCGTTTGCACGACGCGCCGAACGCCGTGAGCGACTGCCGCCCGCATGATGTTGTAAGCCCCTACCGCGTTCACGCGAAACGCGCCGGCGATGTCATGGCGGATAACGGTGCAGTTCACCAACGCGTCCATGCCTTGTGCTGCCGCTGAGACTTGCTCAAAGTCTGTCACATCCACGACCATCGTTTCGTGGCGGTCGGTGTAAGGGGCAAGCGAATCGGCGTTGAGATCCGTTAGGCGCATAGTGAACCCGCCTGCCTTTTCCAACGCGCGGATGGCAGCCGCTGCGACGGGTCCACCCGCACCGTAAAAGCAGACACGCATTGTCGTGGTCACCTCGTTGCGGTGAAGTTATGCTGAGGGTGAAACTGCAGTAGCGACCGCTTTGCCGCTTCGTTCCCGAAACGCGCCTGCGGGTGGTCTGGAGCGATATGGAACACCCGCCAGCGGTAGCGGTGCCGTCGCCTTTCTCCGCTTGCGGTCAAAGCGGTGCGGACAGCCTGCACGGCATCCCGTTCATCTAGCCACAGTGGGTCAAACGGCTTATCGCGCACCGCTTCCTCGCGCACCAGTTTGCCCAACCGCAAGCAAATGACTTCCAACGGTGTGGCGCGGGCAAACTCGCGGGCGACTAATTCGCTCAGGTAGTAAGCCAACCCGTCGTCAGTGAGCGATGGCTTAGGCTTCCACTCCTCTGTCACGACGAAATCGGCGGGGTAGCCCGCCATGACCGCGAGGCTGCTGACCAGCACGCAACGGGCGATGCCCGCTGCCACCGCTGCATGCAACAGGTGGTAAGTGCCCCGCATCGCTTCATCCAACCGTTCCGCCTCGTCCGCCAGGTGGGGCAAGACGGGCAAATGGACGATAGCATCAACGCCTTGCACGATACGCCCTGCAAACGCAGGGTCGCGTAAATCGCCGACGGTAAAAGGTAACTCTGTCGTCACCGTTTGACGGTCGGTCAACTGCAATTCGTGCTCGCCTTGCAACCCTTGCGCCAACACTTGCCCGACAGATGTGGCTGCCCCCGTCACCAGCACCCGCACTTTTGTATCGCTCCTTTCCGCTCACAGTGAGCCGCAAAGCATCCCGCCGCTGACAGGGTGACTCATTCAGTGTGCCCGACTTTTGCCAACACGATTGCGCCGACGACACCGGCTTTGTCGCCCAACTTAGCGGTCAAAACGGGCGGTCGGTAGCGGGGCGGGTAAACCTTGAGCATTTCGTCGTAGAAGCGCCGTAAAGGCGTCAGCAACATTGCGCCCCGCGCCAACATCCCGCCGGTCAAAATCAATGCGTCGGGGCAAACGAACACCGCTGCGTTGGTCAATCCTTGTGCCAACCGAAAGGCGATCTCTTCCCACGCCTTTGGGTCGTTCAATGCGTGGGGCGGAACGCCATAGCGCTTTTGGATGGCGGTCGCCGACGCGAAGGCTTCCAGGCATCCCCGTTGCCCGCACCCACATTCAGGACCGTTGGGGTCAAGGATTTGGTGCCCTGCCTCCACATCCAAGCGCCCGTGATAGATGCGCCCGTCTTTGACCTGAAAGTGCCCGATGCCCGTGCCCAGCGTAAAACCTGCGATGAAGCGTTTGCCCTTGCCTGCACCCAAAGTCGCTTCGCCCAAGCCGGCGACATTGGCGTCGTTGTCCAGCAACACCTCGCACCCGACCAGTTTTTCCAAGCGGGCGAAACTGACATCTGCCCAAGGTAGGTTGGGCGTTTTGCCCGTGAGGCGGCGCGTCCGCCAGTCCAACGGTCCGGGCGAACCGACCGCCACGCGCTGAATACCCTTGGGCAACAACTGTCGCGCCGCTTGGGCGATAAGTTCGCATTCTGCCGTGAAATCGGGTGCCGTCGCGAAACTGATGACTTTCAAGCGTCCCCGTTCATCAAAAGTGCCGACACGGGTCGTTTGACCGCCGATGTCCACACCGACGAAGCCGACGAGGTCTTGCCGTCGCAATGTATTTCAACCCCCTCGCGCGGTGCGCCTAATTGTAATCCACGCGTTCCCACTGTTTCGTCGCCATAGACCGATAGGCAGCGTCTAACACGCAGTTGACGATGTAACCGTCTTCAAAGGTTTCGCGGGGCATGGTGTTCTGCGCGACGCACTCCACGAAATGCTTCATCTCTTCGCGGTAGCCGTAGACCCACGCCTCTTCAATGGGTGGGATGAGCCAACCGATGTCTGTCTCGCCTTTTTCAACGATGTAGCCTGCCCCTTTGAGGGCGAACACACGGATGCCCGTCTCTCGCGTCACATCCGTAAAGATCGCGCCGTCCGTGCCATAGACTTCGTTGCGCAAGTCCAATCCACCCCGCGCCGTCCAACTCGTCTCTGCGATCGCCAATTGTCCCCCTTCAAACCGCATCAGCAGCACAGCGTTGTCTTCGGCATCGGTGCGGTCGTGATGGTAAAGGCGGTCACCCCACGCTAAGACCTCCACAATGGGATTGTCCTTACCGACGAAGTAGCGCGCTGCTTCCACCATGTGGCAACCCATGTCCAAAAGCGCCCCACCGCCTGCCAGTTCCTTCTGCCAGAACCAATCGGCATGCGGACCGGCGTGGGCTTCTCGCGACCGCACCATCAGCACCTTCCCGATACTGCCCCGTTCAATGAACTCGCGCGCTTTCATGACGGCAGGGCTGAACACCTCTGTTTCCGCATACCCGTGCAGCACACCCGCTGCTTTGACCGCTTCCAGCATCCGTTTGGCTTCCTGCTTGTTGCGCGCCAGCGGTTTTGTGCAGACGACATTTTTGCCCGCCTGCGCGCATTTGACCGCTAGTTCGGCGTGGACGAAGTTGGGGACGCCCAAGATGATGAGGTCAAGGTCGGTGCGGCGGATCGTCCCGTCAATGTCCGTCGTCCATTCAGGGATGTTCCAGCGTTTAGCGAAGGCTTCACTGCGTTCCGCATGAGGCGACGCCACGATTTTGACCTCATGCCCCGCGACATCCTTCAGCCCTTGCATGTAGAAGGTGGACACGAACCCGCTACCGATTAAGCCGATTCGCACGACGGACGCCATCGCCGACACACCTCCTTTGTCAATAGCGCTGGCAAAAAAACCGAGCCGACGCCCACAATTTTGCCCTATTGACCAACCCTTATGAACCGCCACGCCGACACAAAGTCATCAACGCCAACACAGCGACGAGCCCAAAGGGGTGGCTGCAACTGGGTCGTGGCGGTGATGGGCGATGAGCCGTTCAAAAGAGCGCTGCGGTGGCACCGCCTTCCCAACGGGCAGGACTTTTATCGCTTCAATGTGTCCCCAAAGGGAAGGCGGTTAGCCACGCTTTGGCGTGGGAAAGGTGGTCGGTGCCTAAGGTGTCAGGGTTGACGCCTTTAGCGACGCCCAAGTAGTAACCGAACAACTGACCGACGACGGTGCCGCTGACGGGGAAAAGCAATTCGTCCACGCTGGGCACAACGATGACATCGTCCGCTTCGTAAGCGATGCGGTCATCCCCCGCCACGACGACGCCGATCGTCGGAGAGCCACCGGCTTTCGCTGTCCGCACGCAAGTGTGCAGGCGGTCGTAACTCGGTCCAGGGGGCGCGATGACCAGCGTCGTTCGGTCGGGGGCAAGGAGCGAAATCGCCATGTGCGGGTAATCGGCGGTTTGGTAAGTGCGGCAAGGCGTGCGTGACTCCTCTTCAATCTTCAGCGCCACTTCCAACGCCGTAAACCAATTTGGTCCGCCCCCGACGACGAACAGGCAACTTTGCCGGTGATGTTTTTGGGCGAGGCGTTGAACGGGTTCATCCTGTTCCTGCAAAAAGCGTTCCACGCTGTCAGGCACCGTCGTCAGTGCTGCTTCTAAGCGTTCCACAAGGGGCAAGTTGAATCGCGTCCGCTTGCCCAATTCAAAGGCGAACAGGTAAAGGAGCATCAAGCGGGTCGGGATGACGCAAATGTCAGGACCAGTTTTTTGCCCTGTCGGAAAGGCGACGGTCGCATCGGCGAGGGCTTCTAACGGGCTGTCAAGGGTGTTGGTGAGGGCAAAAGTCGGTAAGCCGAAGGCAGTCTTGGCACGCTTGACGGCTTCCAATACTTCAAAACTGCCCCCCGTCGCCGACTGGGCGATGACGAGGGTTTTGCGCTGATGAGGTTGCCAATAGTTGTGGAACTCCCACGCTTCCACGCCTTCTGCCGTCAAACCCGTCAGGCGGGGGAAAACGAAGGCACCCAACAGCGAGGTGTAAAAGGCTGAACCGCAACCGATGAAGACCAGATGCTCATAACCTTCAGCGATGATACGGTCGGCGAGGGCGCTTAATTGCTCCCGCCAGGTAAAGGTTTGCCGCAACAGGTGCGGTTGGCGACGGACATCTTCAATGAGGTGAAAGGGCGGGGCAAAGCGGGGGTCGTCGGTCGCTTCGCGGATGTGATACCACAACGGCACGCGACGCAATTCGTTTTCCAGCCACGCTGGCATCGGGTTGTCAGGTGTGGGGCGTTCAGCGTCGGGATACTTAGCCAGCAACTTTTGCGCCCATCGGGGCAGTTTTCCTGCCATGTTCGTTCAACCCCTTTCTCTGCATCGGTTAATTGGCAGGCGGGCAAGCGCCCGCTTTACGGCAAGTCAAAGGTGACTTCGGCAGTTTCGCCGCTGTGGACGGTGACTTCTTTGGCGGCAACCATTTCGCCCAAGCGAAAGAGCATGACGACATGCCGACCGGGCGGGATAAAGTCCACGCGGAAAGTGCCGTCTGGAGCGACACTTCCGATAAGGTTACTGTCGGCATCTACCAGGACATAAAACCGCGCCGGCGCTGCCGGTTGACCGCGCACCTTGCCGACGATGGTGGCGCCGGTCGTTAGCAGAAAGTCAACGGGCACGCGAGCCCCCTCGTTCACACGCACTTCGTGGCGGATGCCCATTGCCAAGCCCCGCCCTTGACAGCGCACAGCATAACGCCCCGGCAGCACAGGGGCAAAGCGATAAGCGCCCAGCGGGTTGGTCATCGTTTGGGCGACAGGCGCGCCCGTTTCGTCCAGTAAAGTCACGATGGCACCTGGAACGGGGCGTCCTGTGTCGGCGCGGTAGACTTGCCCTTCAATGCTGCCAAAGTCGGGCAGGGTAAATTGAACGCTAACCCGTTGCCCCGCTCGCACCCGCAAACGCCGCACCAGCGGTTTGCCGCTGCCCGCCGGTTGCACGATGACAGCAAGCGAGCCTGCGGGCACTTGGACTTGAAACCGACCGTCTGAGCGCACCGGCACTTCAGCCACCCAACTTGTCCATTGGGGTTGAGCGGGTTCCTCACTTCCATCCAATGCGACGATGCGCACGCGCCAGTTGGTTATCGGGAACGCACTCTTGACAATCCCTTCCACAAGAGCGGGCGCAGGCAACCGCAGGTCACCGAGATCCGTGACTTGATCAGCCAAGACGCGCACAGGGCGCGCGGTGCGCCGTCCACCGACTTGGACCGTCAACAAGTAACTGCCCTCGCGCAATTTGCCTTCAAAACGACCGTTCGGCAGCAACGACCACGCACCGACCGGTTGCCTCACTGTCGGGGAGATAACGCGTTCTATCAACACGCGCCCTTCAGCGATAGCGGTGCCGTCATCGCTGATGACCCGCCCGCGCACTGTTCCCAGCGGCTGAGGCTGAAGGGTAAGGACGACGGTCGTCGTGCGGTCGGGATGGACTTGAACGCCCTGCACACGCGTGTCGTGGTCGCGGGCAAACGCCATCAACCGATACTCGCCCGCTGGGACGGCATCTATGCGGAACTGCCCTTGCGGGTCGGTCGTAACGGTCATAAGTCCGACGCCGTTACGCTCTAAAGTCACCGTCGCATTGCCCACCGGTTCGCCCTGCGATGTGACCACCGTGCCCGTCACGCTGCCCATCGGGACAGCGGTGAAGGTGGCTTCAGCAATGTGGTCATCGGTCACCGCCAGTGTTTCGGTCTGCAACGGCGGCACACCTTCCCAAAACATGGCGACGGAGGCAGGTGCTAACACCAATTGATGGCGTCCGGGCGGTAGACGGTAAAGAAGCAGGTGTCCGTCCTTCAAGGGGGGTAAACGCACCCACCACGAACTATCCGCAAGCCGCAGAAACAGCGCCAACTTGCTGTCATCGCCTTCTACGCGGCATATCGCCGATGGCTTTTCGCCCAACCAACATTTGAGCGATGTGGGGATGCGTTTGGGGTCAGCAGCGTTCAGGAAGAACACTGCGCCGGGGACACCGACGAAGACCCACCAAGGGCGGCTACTGTCAGGCATCAAAATCAGGTACTCCCCCTGCGGCGTGGTCATCCCTTGCGCGCCCATGCGAATACCTTGCAGCGGTGGGGCGGCGACGATTTCTGCGACCGCTGGCGTGTTCGCTAACGGCGTTCCGTCTTCGGCGAGAAAAACGCACCGCAAAGGCGCGGGCGTTTGCGCGGACGCTGCCCCGACAATTGCCAGCGTGAGCAAGCACCGACCGAAACGCATCGTGGTCACCCGTCGTAAGTAAGCCACAAAATGAGCGCCGTGTCAGCGTCAATCCCACCCCACAATGTTCACCGGCGATCAACTCAAGCGGGTTCGCCGGGTGTCTCATCCAGCCGCACTGGTCGGTAACCGCCGCGCGCGCGAAAATAAAGGAACAGCGCGGCGAAGACGAATGTCAGGATGGCTGGCAGGATCGCCACATAGCGGAAAGTCATGGACGCTCCGTGTCGCAGCGCCTCTTCAATGGTTGCCTTGATCTCTGGGCTTTGTTGCATTAGCGCCTGCGCTGCTTCGGGGCTGTAGCGCCCGTCCACGACCACTTTGGCGGCAATGTCGGGGGGCAGGTGGGCGATGGTGTAGTGGTCATAGATGGCGCCCATGACCGGACCAGCGATGCCTGCAGCAATCATACCAGTGGCGCCGGTCACCGCCAGCAAAAATTCACCGCCGCGAGGGAACCGCTCCGCAGTGATACCCAACATCGTCGGCCAATAGTAGGTTTTGCCGATACCGAAAAGTGTCGCTGCGGCAAACGCCATCAAGGGAGACCCAAAGGCGAGGCTCAACCAGAACAACCCGACGGCAGCCAGCACCGAACAAACGGCCAGCAACCCTGGCGGTGTGAAAGCGTTGACCGCAGCGCCGGCAAAAAATTGCCGCAACACAAACATCAACCCGGCTGTGTAAACGAGGAAGAGGATGCCTCTGATACCCACGATGTCCGTTAGCACTGACCCCACCCACTGGTCGGGACCTAACTCCGTGATGGCGGTCATGCACATAATTGCCAAGAGCAATAGGTAGCCAGGGCGCAAGATTTCCTTGAACATGTCGCGGAAAGGCACACCCGCTTCAGCGCGTTCCGTCGGCGGAAAACGCTGGCCGAGGATGAGGGTCAAGTAAACGACAGCGGCGCCGACGATGGTTGCCATGCGCGCTTGCCACCCTAACCCCAGTTGCCCCAACGCGTAGGTCAACAGCCCGCCGATGATGAGCCCGCCTGGCCACCATGCGTGCAAGACATTGAGTTTGTGGGTCTTTTCGGCGGGATACATCGTCGCCACCAGCGGATTAATGACGGCTTCCACGGTGCCGTTCGCTAAGCCGATGATAAGCGTGGAAAACAGCAGCATCGGAAACCCACCTAACTGGGGCGATAGAATGGTCAGGAGCGTGCCGATGATGTGCCCGATAGCAGCCAGCGTGAGCAGTCGTCCCATCCCGACGATGTTGCACAATGGACCCATGATGAGGATGGCGATGGGGAAGCCCCAGATGCCCATGAGGTTTACTAACCCTTGCTGCTCGTGGCTGATGTTGAACTGCACGCCCAACTCCTTGAGGATGTCCGCCCGAATGGAAAACGCCATCGCCGTCGTGACAAGGGCGATGCAACTGGCGACGAACAACCGCTGCCGATTGTAACCGCGCCACTCTTCAGAAGGCTCACGCATAACCGACCTTCCCCCTCTCAGGCTGAATGTGACGCCGCCGTGTTGTTTGTGCCCAATTGTAGCAAACTCTACACGGTTGAGCAAGGCGGAAGCGCAAAGGAGGCATTGCCCCGTGGGCGTTGCGATATGTTGTGTGCCCCGATGGGGCTGGATCGGTGTCGGCGCTACAGAACAAGGAATCGCGCAGGTCGTGCTGCCCCGCCCTGACCGTATAGCTGTGGCACACCGCCTCGCCCCGTTTGCGGACAGAACAGCGATGGCGCTTGCCGATCAATGCGCCTTTTTGTTACAGCGTTATTTGTGCGGCGACGCAGTGGACTTGGCTGTTGTGCCGATTGACTGGCGCGTCGTCGCCGCTGCCCACAAGCCCATCTTGCAAACGCTGCAGCGCACGGTTCCGCTGGGGCAGACAATCACCTATGGCGAACTGGCGCGACGCTGCGGCGTGCCGCGTGGGGCACGGTTGGTCGGGCAAGCAATGGCAAAAAACCCTGTCCCGTTGTTAGTGCCTTGCCATCGGGTTGTCCGTGCCAATGGGGCGCTAGGTGGGTTCGGCGGCGGGCTCGCCCTGAAGGCTCGTTTGTTGGCGTTGGAACGCGCTATCGCAACGAGGGGCAAGGGAGATTCTGGGTGCTGTCTGCGCTCTGCGTTTTAGTGACAATCTTTCCGACAGCGTAGGCGTTCGGAGGGACGGTTTCTTGCCCGCTTCAAGAAACGCGGTGCGCCGAAATCGGTGCTCTCCAAAATCAAACGACACTGTAAGAGCGGCGCCGTCCGAAAAGGCGGGCGGTTTCGGCGCGCAGGGCGTATGCCTTCCAAAACGATGTGCGGTGGCGTCAGGAGACGCGTCCTTTCAGTGACGCAAAATCATGAGGGTTCGGATCAAAGGGGGGACAAACAATGCGCTGTGTCCGGGGAGGCGTGCTTGGTTGTATCGTTGGGGTGTTTGTTGCCTCGGTGGCGGCGGCGCCGCACAATTGGGCAGCGGCGCTGCAACGGGCGAAAACGGAACGCAAGTTCGTCTTGGCTTACTTTGCCGACCCTGATTGTTTCACCTGTCAACGCTACCGTGCGGAGACTCTGGACAACCCTCAGTTGGCGGCGTTGTTGCGACGGTTCGTTGTGGTGTCCCTTCCCATGCCCCAATCGGCGGGGCAGTTGCGCAAGTTGGTGCCCGGTTGGCAAGAGGTGCTGCCAGTGGTGGTGTTCACGGATGCAAAGGGGACGCCGCAAGACTACATCGTCGGGCATCTAAACGCTACCACTTTTGCAGCGGCTTTGCGGGCGTTTTTAAGGGGACAACGGTCGGACGCGGTAGAGCGGCGCTTGCAACGACGCCCCCACGACTTAGCGACGCTTTACGAAGCAGCGGTCTGGTTTCTGGAACGCGGCGACGGAGCGCGCGGGTTACCGCTGGCGGAGAAGGTGTTGGCGAAAGACCCCGACAACCGCAAAGGTTACCATGCACCGATGCTGGTGCATCGGGGGTTGTTTTACACGATGCATCGTGCCCGTATCGCCCACCGTGCGCTGGACGACTTTCGTGCGGTGGTGACACGGTTTCCACAGGCACCCGTCGCCGACGAAGCGCGTTTTTATCTGGCGGTCACCCACTTGGCGTTGGGGCAAGACGCCGAAGCGCGTCGCTGGCTGGTGGCGGTTCTGCGGGTCAGCAAATCGCCGACACTGCGGGCGCAAGCCCAAAAGTTACTGCGCTTTTTGGACGCCGAACCGCCCGCTGACCTGCGGCGGGGCGACGGACCGTGAACGGCGTGGCGGTGAGACCAGCACCGACGAGGCGATATCCGATGCCGGTTCCCATAGACCGTTTGTTGACACGCCGTGAACGCATCCGCCAACGCGTTTGGAACACGATGCGGGATGCAGGCGTTTTATCGTTCCCGCTGGACGCGTTCGGGCGGGTGCCCAATTTCATCGGCGCCGACCGAGCGGCAGCGTTGCTGGCGGAGCAACCGGAGTTCATCCGCGCCCGTTGCGTGTTCGTCGCACCCGACCATGTGTTGCGGCGCGTGCGCGAATTGGTGTTGGAACGGGGCAAGGTGTTAGCGGTGGCACCACCACGCCGCTGGCGGCGTCAAGGCGCTCCTTTGTTGCAAATCACGGAGCGACGGGCAATCAAAGCGGCGGCAGAAGTGGACAATTTCCACCGCTACGGTCAACCGCTGAGCACACCTATCACGCTGGTCGTTGTAGGGAGTGTCGTGGTGGACAAGCAGGGACATCGCCTGAGCCCCTTTCGCGGGTTGGGCGACCGCGAATTGGAGCGTTTGTTAGAAAGCGGATGGGTGCAGCAGGACGCGGTGATCGCCACGATCGTCCACCCGCTTCAATTCGCCGACGATTTAGCCAGATGGATAACTGAGGTTGACCGTCGCGTCAACCTGATCGTGACGCCGGACACTGTCATACGAACGCCCAAGCGGTGTGTGAGTGCCGACGATGTTGGTGACCCTGCTACAACGCGGCGTTGATTTAGTCCTTTTTGGCGGCTGTGTGTTGGCGGCGTTGAGTGTCGGCGCCGCATCGGTGCGCCGACTGGCGCCGTTCGGCATCAGCCGACTGGAAGCCGTTACGCTGGCGTTGGGCGCTGGCATTGTGGTCATCGCTTACGGGGTGTTGGTGATTGGGCTTTTGGGATGGTTGCACCGCGCGGTGTTAATCGGGTGGTTGGCGGTGTGTTACGCCGTCGGGTTGCGCGACGCATTGCAGGAACTGGGACGACGCCGTTTCCCTTACCCCTTTGCGGAGCGTTGGCGCGATTTGCACTGGACTGAACGGGTGTTGGCGGTGTTGACGGTGGTGTTGAACCTGTTAGCGTTATTGCTTTGTTTCGTGCCTCCGTGGGCGGGCGAATGGGACAGTTTGTCCTACCACTTGGCGGTGCCGAAACTTTATTGGTTGGACGGGCGCGTTCATTACTTGCCCTTCACCCATCACGCCCAGTTTCCGATGACGCCCCAAATGCTCTACCTGCTGGGACTAGGTTTGACGGAGTTAAAGAGCGCAGCAGTCGCTAAGTCGTTTCATTGGCTCTGCTTTGTTCTGTGTCAGTTGGCGTTGCTCAGTTGGGGAGCGGGCTTGCCACACCGCAGTTTGCGGATGGGTCTTTTTGCCGCAGTCGCTTTCGCCACGATGCCGCTGGCGTTCACGGAAGCGACCACCGCTTATGTGGATGTGGCGTTAACGGCGTTCGTTTTATTGCACCTGTTAGGGCTGACGCGGTTCTTGCAGCAACCCGATGGGCGATGGTTGCTCTGGTCTGGTCTGTTCGCCGGCGCCGCTGCCGGAACGAAATACACGGGATTGTTGTGCGTGGCGGTTGTGGTGGCAGCCCCCGCTGTGTTGTGGCTGATGCGACGACCTTTAGCGGGTCAATGGCGCGCCGTTCTCGCCGCGACGCTTTTAGCCTTCGGTGTGGCGGCGCCATGGTATATCAAAAACTGGCTTTGGACGGGTAACCCGGTTTTCCCGTTCGCCTACGGGCTGTTCGGGGGGCGACAATGGTCTGCCGAAATGGCGCAGGCGTATACGCTGTCCAACCGCGAGTTCGGAGGCGGACGCGACATCGGCGCTTTGCTGGCGCTGCCGTTTAACTTGACACTCAACGAAATCCGCTTCGGGCGGTGCGCCGGGCAGTGGTTGGGTAATTGCTTCCAAAAAGGGACATGCCCCAAGCGCTGGAAATGCGGCAAGTTTGACAATGTGGACACACCGCCGCTGAGCGTCGGCATTTTGCCGTTGGCTATATCGCCGACGGCGGTGCTGCTCGTGCCGTGGGCTACCGTTAGTTTCAGTGTGGGAGTTGGATTGCCTGTGGCTGTCGCCGTTGCGTGGCTGGCGTGGGGGTTCGCGGAAGCGCAGTATTTGCGCTACTTGTTGCCCGTTTTAGCCGTGGGCTGCTTGGTCGTCGGCGTGACCGTGGCAGCGTGGGTGCGCATCAACGCGGTGATGGCAACCCTTGTGCGCAGTGTTGTGGCAGCAGGCGTTGTGTATGCGTCATTGGTTATCATGTGGTATGCTAAGCCGTTACTTCCCGTTGCGGTGGGTGTAGAGGAGCCGGAGTCGTTCCTGCGGGCGACGACACCTGTTTACCGTGTCGCTGAGTTCGTCAATCGGGCGCTACCGCACGATGCCGTCATTGCCACCTACGGTGAGCCGTTAGGCTATTATTTTGAACGCCGCTATTTTTGGGCGGACGACGGACACAACCGTCTCGTTCCGTATGCGCGGTTGAAGCGAGTGGACGATTTAATCGTGGCGTGGCGCCGGTTAGGCGTCACGCACATCATCGTCAACTGGCGCTATGTGCCTGCGGAGAGTGTTATCGCGCGCTGGATCGCCGACGGTAAGCGGCGCGGGCTGTTAGAAACGCTGTGGCGCGATGACGCTGCCCTGCCAAGCACCGAGGTGTTGGCTGTGGTGAGGAGGCGAGGGCTGTGAAGACACCTGCATTCTTGCGCGCCCGTCAGTTTCATGACTGCTGGGCTGCAGTGGAGTGGCGTTTTTACGAGCGATGGATGCACGGCATCTTATGGTTGCTGGCTGGTGGGCTGGGGCTAAGCGCCGCTGGGTGGATTTTGCCCAACGGATGGGCATTGGCGCTCCGGTTGGGCGTTGCCAGTTTCGTGTTGGGGATAGGGTTAGGTGTCTTGCGCGCGCTGGGGTTATCATCGCTGTTGCAGCGGGCACCCGATGCGTTTCTGCGGTGGATTGGGGGCGACCGTTGCCCGCCGCCCCGACGCCGTCAAGCCATCAGCCTCTACTTGCGGCTGATGGAGGGTGGTTTTATTTTGCTGGAATGCCTTGCCCTCTTCGGGTTATTGGGGTTATCTACCACAGCCGCTGCCTCATGCAAAGGGCATGCAACAGTTTCGCCTTTGGGCGTTGTGCTTTTGGTTTATGGCTTCTTCGCCGTAACATATGGCGGCAAAAATGCCGTAACTGCGTTCAGTTGGGCGCGCTGGTTGCGCCCTTCGCTGGAGCGATTTCTGGAATGGGAGTGCGCCACCTGGCTGGTCGCAACCGGTGAATGGGAGATGACACGGTGGGGGCTGTTGCGCCCGTGCTCTGCAACGAGACAACCGCGCCTAACGGGGCTGCGCCTTTGGCGAGGGTTAATCGTCGCCCTCTTGATATGCGTCGCTGGCTTGATGCTTACACTTTTTGTTGTTGCCTTGATGCAACGGTGAGGGAAATAGACGATGCGTCAGCGTTTCCTTTGGGGTGTTATCGGTGTATTAGCGGTGCACTTCGTCGCCGCCGGCATTTACGCGGCTCGGTTTCCCCCATGGCGCGCCCCCGATGAAGGAGCGCATTTTGCTTACATCCTGCACCTCGCGCGCACGCAGTCGTTGCCTGTCTTTGAAGGGATGGGACGGGGCGCCACCTACGAAGCCCATCAACCGCCCCTTTACTACTTGACATCTTTGCCCATCGTCGCCCCCTTGTTGCGCTCTGAAGGACACCATCAAATCGCTTTGTATGTCCTGCGGGGCATCTCCACGCTTTGGGGCGCGCTCGTCGTCCTTTGCGCGATGGGGGCAGCGTGGCTGTTGTGCCCTCACACCCTGCGGTTGTCTGCCGCTCTTACGGCAGGGTTGTTCGCGGCGTTACTCCCGATGCACCTGCTCGTTTGCGCATCAGTCAGCAACGATGCGGCTGCCGGTGCCACTGCCGCAGCGGCGTGGCTGTGGCTGTGCTTTGTGCTGTTGCGTCCGGCAAGTGACCACCGTGCAGCGCTGAGGCGCGCATTCGTTGCAGGCGCGCTTAGTGGCGGGGCTTTGCTGGCAAAAAGCAGCAACTTAATCGTTGTGCCGCTGGCACTGATCGCAGTGGCGTTGGCGCCCGTTCAGCGAGGCGGGCTGACAACGCCGAGCAAACCCACTGAGCCCCGACAGCGCCCGCTCGCAGCGACGGTGCAGTGGCAGTCACCGGTTGCTTGCTTAGCGGCATTTTTAATGACTGCGGGTTGGTGGCTATGGCGCAACACGGTGCTTTACGGTGACCCGCTGGCTGTGCGGGCGTTCTTGGAAGGCTTTGCCACATCGCCCAAGCCCAATTATTTCTTGGAGCAACTGGGTTTATCGTTACCGACCTATTTGCTGATGGTAGCGCAAGTGACGCTGTTCACTTGGCTGGGTGTTTTCGGCGAACCCAACGAAGCCGTCAAAGGGCTAGGGCGGTTGATGCAAGGCACCGAACCGACTTTGCCTTTCGTCATTCTCTGCGCACTCATCGGGGCACTATTGTTGGTAGGCATCGGCTTAGGGAGCGTCGCAACAGTGCGGCAAAGTTGGTGCACTGGCACGCAACGGGCGTGGGCGCCCGCGCTCGCCGTTGTTTTGCCGGTGTTGATGACCCTGCTCGTTTTCGCTGAGTTCATACAGTTCAACCGCCATTTTTTCCAGGCGCAGGCTCGCTACTTTTACCCCGCTCACGCAGCGATGGCGGTGCTGTTCGCTGTCGGTGTCGTGCAGACAGTGCCGACCCATCGTCTGAAATGGGGCGTTGTGGGTAGCGCCAGTTTGTTGGCGGTTTTGAGCGCTACCGTCGGTTGGCTTTGGGTGCCACTGCCCGCAAGGTAAGGGTCCTTGGGCAAAAGTGTAACGGCACTGCTGTGTTGAACAATCAGGTCCAGTCGGAGGGCGGCTCTCCTGAGCCGCCGAAGAGAGCAATCGGCGCGTCAAGAGATGCGCCCTCCGAGTGTTGAAGGTTTTTCGGAGGGCGGCTCTCCTGAGCCGCCGAAGAGAGCAATCGGCGCGTCAAGAGACGCGCCCTCCGAGTGTTGAAGGTGCGTTCGGAGGGCGGCTCTCCGAGCCGCCGAAAAGAAATTGGCGCATCAGGAGATGCGCCCTCCGAAAGTTGAAGGTTTTTCGGAGGGCGGCTCTCCTGAGCCGCTGAAGAGAAAGAAAGCGGTCCAATACCGCTAAAAAGAAAAGGGAACGCCCTTAGAGGCGTTCCCTTGCCCTGTCGTTGTGCGCTGTGCTTTTTACGATCCAGCCAACTTTTTCGCCAGTTCTGCGATTTCTTCTGCGGTCAAGCCGGGGGCGAACTCTTCGGGCACTTCGGGTAGGACGGGGATAGGACCACCTTGTGGTGGACCGTCCACGACGACCAAATCGCCGTCGCCTGTCGGCGCCGGACCGCGCCAGATTTTGGCGATGTCCTTGTAGTCGTTAGGGCTGAAACGATAGAGGGTGCGATGGATACCTGCCTCCTCATACTTGCGGGCTTCTGGGAACTTGCTGTTGGGGATGTTGGGGATGGGGAGAAGTTTCGTCATGTCAACGCCGGTGACGACTTCAATGGCTTTGCCGTAAGCGGTGGCGTGAACGCTACCGCGCACGAGTAGGTAGCCAATCATTTCACGGGCGACAGGGTTAGTCGTCATCTCGTAGACGCGAATTTTATGCAAGCGTGCCCCGCACTCAAGGAAGAAGTTGTGGAGCAGGTCTAAAACCAAGTTGCCGCTGTTGAAGACATAACCTCCGTTCCAGAACCCGCCCATAGAGTCGCCGACGAGGGCGGTCTGGGGTGTGGCGATGAAGTGCCAAGTGTTGCGGGCATCCTTGCCGGGCAATAGCGGCGCCTTATCGGGGTCGTCGGGTTTCGTCGTGCCTGTCAGCAACGCGTTGACCGTCGCCGCCACCAACTCAATGTGCCCCAACTCCTCGGTCGCGATGTTAGCGATCAAGTCCCGGAACGGCTTAAGTTTGTCGTGGGCGCGGAAGTTGAAGGACTGGTAGGTGTAGTTCATCAGCGTGGACATTTCGCCGAACCGCCCGCCCAGCAACTCTTGCACAGCGGCTGCCGCGTTGGGGTCAGCGTCTTTCGGTGCAGGCAACTCAATTTGTAAGCGGTCAATCCGCAGATACATCGTTTTTCACCCTCCTTTTGCAGCGTGGTTTGTTGCACCGAGAAAGAGAGTGACGGAAGTTGCTTAGATGGGACAGGGTAAAACCGACCAATCTTTTGCCATTATCGCACCGCCCGTATGGCAGGCGGGTGGCAAAATTGGGTTGGCAAGGTGGTGAGCGGTTATGTTGACCAGGTCACGGGCACATTTTTTGCCTTACCCTGAACCTGGTTCGTTAGCGGAGTGGGGATGGGTGTGGGACAACGCCGAAATCCATTTCGTCGGGGCGTGGACGCGCGAATGCCTTTTAGGTTGGTATATTGCGCCCCGCAGCCTGCCGCATAGCGTGTTGGTGTTCGTCCACGAGGGGAGAGCGCGATGGCAAATCGGTAGTGAGACGGTCGTCGCGTCAGCGGACACCCTCCTTTTCATCCCGGAGGGAGTGCGCCATCGGGCTGACTTGCTGCCCCCGCACCCATTTTGCGCGACCTTTGTGCACCTCACTGCCCGTGTGCTCGGCATTCAATGCATCCTTTCTTTGCTTGGCTTTCCGCCAAAAATTGATGGGGCGAAAAGTCTCGCCGGTGCGATCAACGAACTCGCTCGCTTGCACGCGTTGCAACCGCCCGGATGGAAATTGAGAGCCCAAGCCAGCGTGACGGAGTTGTTGCTGCGGTGCACGCACGAATACCCTTACCTGTTCCAACCCGATGCGGCACCGCGCGACGCGAAGGTGCTCAAATGGCTCTGCCCTGCCTTTCAGCTGCTCGCCTCTACCGACGGGAAAGTCACGGTCAGCGATTTGGCAAGGGTCGTGATGTGTTCCCCGACACACCTTCGGCGCCTGTTTCAAAAAGTCGTCGGAATGTCGCCACAGCAATGGTTGCTGGAGCGTCGGTTACGCAAAGCCGCTCAATTGCTGCAAACGACCGACAAAACCGTCCAGCAAATCGCGGACGAGTGCGGGTTTGAGAGTTTGTCCCACTTCTCCCGCTATTTCAAAGCCAAATTTGGTATCACCCCGTCACAGTATCGTGATCTCTTAGGACACACCGTCGGGGGTTAATCCGCGCGGTGGCTATTAGCACCGGTATCCGCGACACAGTTGGGGAGGTTTGAAGCGGCATGGGACGCAAGCGCAAAGACCGACAGCAAACGCAAATTACGACGGCAGCGCTGGTTAAACTGGAGATCATCACCCTCCTGTTCCTGTCGGGGCAGATTCCCTTTGATGTCTACTGGCGGGCAAAGCAAAAGGTTGAACCTGAAGCCCGCAAGGAGTTTGAGGACATCAAACGCTGGGCGATTGAGGAGGCAAAGTTGTTGACAGAGGCAGAATGGGACGAGTTGCGACGCACCTATCGGGACGAGTATGGCGACAGTTTCGTGCATTACATGAACGCAATACGCCGCAACGCCACTTTCGTCACTAACAACCCCAAAATCCTCGCCGATAAAAGGAAACTGCAAAAACGCTTTGG